>NZ_JASHAT010000001.1:0-295003 GCF_047464965.1 Streptococcus mitis | reverse complement strand
ATCTCCATCAGAGAAAGATAGACAAACTGATAGATCTGATTTAAGCTGATTATCAACTGATATTGTTTGAAAAATGACTGGAAGAAAGACCAGATATGACTGTCTTGAATCAGTCCCTTCTTAACATCAGACAGGATATTAGCTAAAGCTCCCAAGGACTGAAACGGTAAATCCTTGACATTTATATAGATCCGGTCCACCACATCATTCAGACTGGTATCTTGGATGGCATGAAATTCTCCAAAGAGAACTCCTGCCGCTCCAAGAGTAGAAACAAATTCCACCAAATAATTTCTGAGGAAATTTTCTCAACCTTTTCCCATAATGTGTTTAGTGCCATCCATAACGATCCCAACCAGAAAAAGGAAAGAAAACAAGCAAAGAAATTTTGCCGTAAATCCCAAAAAGCTTCAAGACTTGGTGTTGTTGGTTTTTCTAACTCTAAAATCAAGATGGTCATAATAATTGCTAGAACAGCATCTGTCAATACAATTAATCTGTCTTTCTTCATCGGATTGCATCCCCTTTCTTTTTTGTAACATTCTATCTTATCGCATAATATTGGATATTCTTTCATAATCCGACTACAAACAAAAATAAACCAAAAAGTCTGTCCCTATTATGCTATATTTAACTCTAGAAGTATTCATCCATCTAATTAATAAATATATCATATTTCACAATAAATGAATACTATCAAAGATTCATCCCCTTTCACTTCATCATTTAGTGTTGCTTAGATTTATCAAAAACAACCAAATTTGTATTAATTTCAAGTATCACCTAGTTACAAAAATTTGGGGTGAACAGAGAAAGCATCCCGTATTTTTGATACGAAATGCTTTCAATAAGTTTAAATAAGTTTTAACGTTTACTAAATTGTGATGCTTTACGAGCTTTCTTAAGACCTGGTTTCTTACGTTCAACTTTACGTGAGTCACGTGTAAGAAGTCCTGCGCGTTTCAATGAATCGCGGAAGTCTGGGTCTACTTGAAGAAGGGCACGAGCGATACCGTGACGGATAGCTCCTGATTGACCTGCGTATCCACCACCTACAACGTTAACGAAAACGTCGTATGAACCTGCAGTTGAAGTAACTGCGAATGGTTGGTTGATGACAAGACGAAGGTCAGCGTGTGGGATGTACTCTTCAACATCTTTTTTGTTAACAGTGATTTTACCAGTTCCTGGAACAAGGCGAACGCGTGCAACAGCGTTTTTACGACGTCCAGTACCTGCATATTGTGCTTGTGACATACTTTATTGTTCCTTTCCTTAGATAAGTCCTGAAATATCAAGAACTTCTGGTTGTTGTGCAGCGTGAGTGTGCTCAGCTCCAACAAATACTTTCAACTTCATACCTTGAGCGCGTCCAAGAGTATTGTGTGGAAGCATACCTTTAACTGATTTCTCGATCAAACGTACTGCATTTTTAGAACGAAGTTCACCTGCAGAGATTTGTTTCAATCCACCTGGGTGGTTTGAGTGAGTGTAGTAGATTTTATCAGTTGCTTTTTTACCAGTCAATTTAACTTTTTCAGCATTGATAACAATCACAAAGTCACCTGTATCAGTGTGTGGTGTAAATGTTGGTTTGTTTTTTCCGCGAAGTACGCTAGCAACTACTGCAGAAAGACGTCCAAGTGGTACATCAGTTGCGTCAACTACGTACCATTTACGTTCAACTTGGCCTGGTTTAGCCATAAATGTTGTTTTGTTCATGATTTCTCCTATATATAGTTCGATTTTTGTTTACGGTGATGGGTGTTCCTTCCCATCGAAAAGTATTTGGAAGGTTCCGGGGCCTTTCAAATGGGGTAAACAATACCGCCTACTATAATACCAAATTTCACCCCTAAAAGTCAATAGATATGAAAAATATTTTTCTGAATTCCACTCTTTTTATCTCTAAAAAACCTCGCTTTCGCGAGGCTCTTCTATTTATAAGATAAGGCACGTTTAAAGGTTTTCCAAGGACCTAAATCATCTGTTTGCAGAACGAGGCTAGCATACATACGTCCGATAAAGACTGTTGCCGTTACTGCAAAAGCAAGCGTAATAGCAAGCGAAATCCAAGTTTCTAACCCATTTGCATAACCATTAATAGCTCTAAACGGCATGAAGAAAGTCGAAATAAAGGGAATATATGAACCAATCTTCAAGATGAGATTGTCACCAGCTGTACCTAGAGCTGTCACTCCAAAAAAACCACCTATAATCAAAATCATCAAAGGCGACAAGGCTTTTCCTGCATCCTCAGGGCGAGAAACCATAGAGCCTAGGAAGGCTGCTAAAACAACGTACATAAAGAGGCTAACCAAGACAAACAATAAGGTGTTGAGCGAGAAAGCCTCTCCTATATGGTTTAAAATACCAGATTGTGCCAAGATTGGTAGGTCTTTAAAGAGAAGAATGGCAGCAATTCCACCCACGACGTAAATGCCAATATGGGTCAAAATCACAAGAAGCAGAGCCAGCATGCGAGCGTAGAAATAATGACTAGCACGGATACTAGAGAAGACCACCTCCATAATTTTGGTTCCTTTCTCGCTAGCCACTTCCTGAGCAGTGACACTAGCATAGGTAATCAAAATCATATAAAGGAAGAAACCAAGCCCTGCGGCCGCAAAGGTTTGAATCATTTTTTTATTTTCCTTGGATTCATCAATTTTCTCCGTAAAGTTAACTGTTTGTCCCAAGCGTTTTTCCTGTTCTTGTGACAAATTGGCTGCCGAACGATTGAGTTGATCTTGAAGCTCATTTAACTTGCTCGTTACTCCTAGCTTAATAGCAATCTCAAGGGAAGTTTCACCGTGATAAACTGCCTTCAAGACACTATCCTCTTGGTCAATGGTCAGATAGCCTTTTAATTTTTCATCCTTGATAGCAGCTTGGGCACTGGCTTCATCCTGATAATCAAAATTGAGACCATTGGTAGATTTAAGACTGTCTGTCACAGCTGGAACAGTGCTGACTACTGCTATCTTGCCACTCTGAGCCATAGAAGATCCTTGGAGATAGCCAATTCCTACAGATAAGGCTAAAAAGAGGAACGGCGAAATCACCATAAAGAAGAAACTCCACGATTTGACATGTCGAAGATAGGTTTCCTTCATTACAACCCACATATTTCTCATACTTCCACCCCTGATTCTAGTTTAAAGATTTCATCAATTGTTGGCGCTTGCTGGTCAAAGGTTGCGATGTATTGCCCCTGAGTCAAGATTGGGAAGAGTTCCCTTCCAGCGCTCTCATCCTCTAAGATCAATTTCCAACTGCCTTGTTTGGTCAAACTTACCTGCTTGACATGAGGAAGATTTTCCAATTCTTCCTTGCTTCGTTCACTTGAAACAAAGAGACGCGTTTTCCCGTATTGATTGCGGACATCCTGAACTGGTCCATGCAAGACCACACGGCCATCTCGAATCATGAGAATATCGTCACAAAGCTCCTCGACGTTGGTCATGACATGGTCAGAAAAGATAATGGTTGCCCCACGTTCTTTTTCCTGAAAAATGACTTGCTTGAGCAATTCTGTATTGACCGGGTCCAATCCACTGAAAGGCTCATCCAAGATAATCAAGTCTGGCTCATGAATCAGAGTAATAATGAGCTGAATCTTCTGCTGATTTCCTTTTGACAGACTCTTGATTTTATCAGTCAGCTTCCCTTTCACTTCCAACCTCTTCATCCATTGAGGGAGTTTTTCCTTGATCTCCTTGGCATCCATACCTTTTAGAGTCGCCAAGTAACGAACTTGTTCAAGGACTGTCAATTTAGGCATGAGGCTGCGTTCTTCAGGCAGATAGCCAATCCGAGCGTAGGTCTCTTGTCGAATATCCTGATTATCCAGACTAATTTCTCCTTGGTATTCTAAAAACTTCAAAATACTGTGGAAAATCGTTGTCTTCCCAGCACCGTTTTTCCCGACTAATCCCAAAATACGACCTGGTCGCGCTTGAAAGTCAATACCAAACAAAACTTGCTTGGGTCCAAAACTTTTCTCTAGACTTCTTACTTCTAGCATCTTTCACCTCCGAAATGTCTTGCACTCATTATACTCCTTTTTGATAGCCTTTACAATGATTTCTGTCCATTTTTATCATCCTCATTTTAGTAAAAAATCTTAGGGTACTTTGAGCTATGAGTACATTATACACTGGTAAACTCCAATTTATCTTCTCTGTTCCTCAACTGTCTATTTTTGATCCTGAATTGTTATTTGAAAAGCAAAAATCCACCCCAAAGGATGGATTGATAAGTTAACGCACTTCTGCATTGACTTTTTCTTCGAGCGATGCTTGGATTTTTTCCATATAGCGTGCGACTTCTTCGTCCGTTAAGCTATCTTCTGGATTTTGGAAAGTCAAGCTATAAGCCATTGACTTCATACCAAGTCCCAATTTTTCGCCTGAGAAGACGTCAAAGAGTTTGATATCTGTCAAACGTTTTACGCCTGCAGCTTGGATAGCGTCCACAACCTCTTGGTGAGTCACTTCTGCCTTGAGAAGGAGGGCAACGTCACGGCTAACTGCTGGGAATTTCGTGATTTCCACAAATGGAGCAGCTGGTTGAAGGGCAGCTTCGATGGCTGAAAGGTTGAGCTCAGCTACATACGTTTCTGGAATATCGTAAGCCTTAGCAGTGACTGGATGCACTTGCCCAAGGAAACCAAGAACTTGGTCACCGAGTGAAATCATAGCTGTACGTCCTGGGTGGAGGCTAGCGATTTCAGATGTTGCCGTATAGGTTACTTGGAGTCCCAAACGAGCAAAGAGGGCCTCAAGGATTCCCTTAGCATAGAAGAAATCAACTGGAACTGCTACTGTTTGGAAATCTTTTTCAGCAACCAAGCCTGTCAAGGCAAAGGCAAAGCTGTTGATCTCATTTGGAAGTTCTTCTTTTGGATTGCCTGTTTGTTCAAAGACTTTTCCAATCTCGTAAAGGGCCAAGTTTTTGTTCTTACGAGCCACGTTGTAGGCAACAGTATCAAGGATACCTGAGATCATATTTTGACGGAGGACAGAACGGTCCACAGTCATTGGCCACATGAGTTCCGTAAGGTTGCTTGGTTGAGCCGTAAACTCAACTGCTTTTTCAGGAGTTGTCAGAGCGTAGGTGATGATTTCTGTCAAACCTGCTCCTTCAGCAATGGTACGAACTTGACGGCGAAGTTTTTGTGTCGCAGTCAATTCACCAGCTGTCCCATCGTCTTTTGGAAGGCTGGTTGGCAAGCGGTCATATCCATAGATACGAGCGATTTCTTCAAAGAGGTCTGCCTCGATGGTGATATCCCAGCGACGGCGTGGGACACTGACTGTAAAGCTATCTGCATTGCCAGAAAGACCAAATCCAAGACGACGGAAGACGTCTTCTACATCAGCATAAGAAAGATCAGTTCCGAGGACACGGTTAACATCAGCAAGAGTTGAAGAAACTTCCACATCAGAGGTATCAAGCTCACCCGCTGAAACGATACCCTTACGCACCGTCGCACCTGCAAGTTCTGCAATCATGCTAGCCGCCGCATCAAGGGCTTCGTTAACAGTTGCCACATTAATCCCTTTTTCAAAGCGAGAAGATGACTCAGAACGAAGGTTGAGACGTCCGCTAGTCTTGCGGATTGATTTTCCGTTGAAGACTGCAGCTTCAAGGACGACACGACTAGACTTTTCAGAGATTTCTGTTGCTTGACCACCCATAACACCTGCAAGAGCTACTGGCTTGTCTGCGACAGTGATGACTAGGTCATTCACGTCCAAGTCACGTTCTTCACCATCTAAAGTCACTAATTTTTCACCAGCACGCGCTTCACGTACACGGATGTCAGTCCCTTCAAAGGTATCCAAGTCAAAGGCATGCATTGGTTGACCAAAGTAGAGAAGGATGTAGTTGGTCACGTCCACTACGTTATTGATTGGACGGATTCCTTCATTCATAAGAAGGTTTTGCAACCATTGTGGACTTGGTGCGATAGTCACATTGTCCAAGATACGAGCGGCATAGTAAGGCGCCTTGTCTGTCTCAATGCCCACAGAAAGAGCATCTGCTGCAGCTTGGTCAGTTTCTGAAAGAGTAAATTCTTTAAAGTTGACTGCCTTGTCATAGATGGCTGCCACTTCGTGAGCCACCCCACGCATAGAAAGAGCGTCCGCACGGTTAGGTGTAATTGAAAGTTCGATGATTTCATCATCCAAGTCTAGATATGAGAAGACTTCATCCCCAGGAACGGCATTTTCTGGCAAGATTTGGATGCCATCTGCGAATTCCTTAGGTACAACTGAGTCAGAAATTCCCAGTTCACCAAGTGAACAGATCATCCCAAGTGACTCAAGACCGCGGATTTTCCCTTTTTTGATCTTGTAATTGTCAGCGATGCGAGCTCCTGGAAGAGCCACCATAACCTTGATACCAGCACGCACATTTGGGGCACCACAGACGATTTGACGGGCTTCTTCTTCGCCAACGTTAACCTGACAAACATGGAGGTGAGTTTCTGGCACATCTTCGCAAGACAAGACCTCACCGACGACAATTTTTGAGAGACCAGCAGCAGGTGATTCAACACCTTCTACCTCGATCCCTGTAGTTGACATTTTTTCAGCCAACTCTTGTGATGGAACATCAATGTCCACCAATTCTTTTAACCATTTATAAGATACAAGCATAATTTAGTTCTCCAGAATGACAGTTGCCACTCTAGTTCTTTTCCTTTCCTATCATTTCAATAGAAGAATCATCTTCTTACCTTAATTTCTTTCTCAGTAACCAATCCGTATCTACTTTTTGACCAACCATAAAATGATGTTGGCTAAATTTTTCAAAACCATATCGATTATAAAACGCTTGAGCTTTTGTATTATGCTCCCAAACACCTAACCAAGCCCAGGAAAAACTATTTTTTGTAGCAAGTTCAAGAGCGAATTCAAACAGTTGCTTACCGAGCCCAAATCCTTGGAATTTTTGTAGCACATAGAGACGTTGAATTTCAAACGCATCCTCTAATTCTCTCTCAGTTTGAGCACTTCCCCAGTTGACTTTGAGAAAACCAGCTATCACCTCTTCATGCATAATGAAATAGGTTTCGGATTCTGGATTTTCCAACTCAGCTGACAAAACTCTCAGACTATAAGCCTCTTCAAAGTATTCCTGTAACTGCTCTTCCGTATTATCATGAGCAAACGTTTCACGAAAGGTTTGTTTGGCAATTTTAGCCAACACCTCAACATCTGCCATTTCTACTTTTCTAATCATTATTTAAACTGTTCTGAGAAACGGACATCTCCTTGGTAGAATCCACGGATATCGTTGATTCCGTAACGAAGCATAGCTACACGCTCTTGACCAAGACCAAAAGCAAATCCAGAGTAAACAGTCGCATCGATACCACTCATTTCAAGGACACGTGGGTGAACCATACCGGCACCCATAATTTCGATCCAACCTGTTTTCTTACATACGTTACAGCCTTCTCCACCACACTTGAAGCAAGAAACATCCACCTCAACAGATGGCTCTGTGAATGGGAAGTAAGATGGACGCAGACGGATCTGACGCTCTTCACCGAACATTTTTTGCACAATCAATTGAAGTGTTCCTTGAAGGTCTGCCATAGAGATATTTTTCCCAACAACCAAACCTTCGATTTGGTGGAATTGGTGACTGTGAGTCGCATCGTCCGTATCACGACGGAAGACACGCCCTGGCGAGATCATCTTCAAAGGACCTTTAGAGAAATCATGGGCATCCATGGCACGCGCCTGCACTGGAGACGTGTGAGTACGGAGTAAGATTTCTTCTGTGATATAGAATGTGTCCTGCATATCACGGGCTGGGTGGTCTTTGGGAAGGTTCATACGTTCAAAGTTATAGTAGTCTTGCTCCACTTCAAAACCATCCACGACTTGGTAACCCATCCCAATGAAAATATCTTCGATTTCTTCACTGGTTTGTGTCAAAACGTGACGGTGACCAGTCGCAACAGGACGCCCTGGAAGTGTCACATCAATGCTCTCGCTAGCCAATTGAGCTGCAACTTTCTTTTCTTCCAAAAGCTTAGCTGTTTCTTCAAAGGCTGCTGTTAAGACATCACGAGCTTCATTAACGTGTTTTCCGATAATCGGGCGTATTTCAGCAGAGACATCTTTCATCCCTTTGAGGATTTCAGTAAGAGACCCCTTTTTACCAAGGACAGAGACGCGCAAATCTTGCATCTCTTTTTCATTTTCAGCAGTAATCTGCTTCAAGCTAGCCAGCGTTTCTTCACGAAGCGCTTTTAATTGTTCTTTAATAGTTGACATAATTCCTCCATCAGTCTCTCGTAGATAAAAAGAAAACCACATGCCAAAAACTCCACTCGGAGCGTTGACACGCGGTACCATCCGTTTTCATCTGACAAGTCAGACCTTCATTTCTAAATCCATGCACAAGTGAATTCACCCAGCTTTCATATAGAGAGCTTACAGTCACGGCTCTCCTCCCTGATATACTTCCCTTGAGTTACTAGTCTTGCAGATTTCTATTCAATTACTACTTAGTTTATCAGATTTTTAGTTAAAAAACAAGTTAGATTAGACTAATTTCAGTATAAAACCCATTCCTTTTTCTGTTGCTCCATTTTCCACAAATCCAAGCGACTTGAAACACCTCCTAGAAACATGATTGTAGGTGTAGATTTCCTTGACTCTCAATTCTTTCCATCCTTTTACTCGAGCCAATTCAATCAAAGCACTTAGGATCTTTTTTCCAAGTCCTCGATGTTGGTAAGCGGGATTTCCAATCACAATGGGGAGATTGTCCTGAGATAGTGTAACATCCCCAATTGGAAACCATTCTCCCTTCTCCTTGACTTCAATCCAAAAAAGCTCTCCATGCTGATCCAAATAGGAATACATGGCTTCCAAAGTTTCTTGACTATAAGGAAGCTTCACCCCATCTACGAGGTGAACCAAGTTCACATCCTGATACCAAGCAAAAGCTTCTTCACAATGATTGACCTTATAATAAGGAACAATACGCAGTGCATTATCTATTTGTAAAATCCGTTTCATCTGCTTTACTTTTCCACAAAATAGTTGCTGCTTGATTAAAACCATCACACCAGTTATACCATTTTGCTTCATACTCATCTTGAGCTAAGATATGATTTTTTAAATCCAGAACAGAGTAAATCATTCTTTCCTCACAAGCTTGCGCATAGAGATGATATAGTTCATCACCACCATCTCTATCCCACTCAGCAGAAATCGTATCCCGACCTGCCAATAAAGCCTGATAAGCCCTGTGATGTCCATCTGTAATCAACAAGCAATTTCCAAAGGCAAGAATACTGATTGGATCGACTTGGATTGTTTCTGCCGACTGGTAAAGCATCTGAATATCTTGCAACTTCTTTTCTGATAAGTATAGTTGAGTCGGATGAAGATCTGCTATATTGACTTTCATTTCTTTCTCCTCAAAGGAATTTGATACTCACTTCTGCTTGCCTTTAAATCGCCATTGGAATCGGAGCTTGTCATAGAAGGGAAACTCGATAAACAGGACTCCCAAGCCCACACAGAGACTGGCAAGGACATCTGATGGATAGTGAACTCCCAGATAGACCCTTGATACCAGCACACTGACTAGGTAGAGACCAAGGACGATTTGCACGATTTTTCTCCAGACTGGATTTTTAATCCGTTGACTGAGAATGACAATCAGAGAACCGACCAGCAAGGTTACAGCCAGAGAATGGCCACTTGGAAAGGAAAATCCCTTCTCCTCTACCAAGTGTAAAATAGCTGGTCGTGGGCGCTGGTAGATATTTTTAAATGTCACGATTAAAAGACCTGCCAAAGCTAGATTTCCCAGCATGAAGAAACTTTCTATCTTCCACCGCTTACGATAAAAGACAAAAGCTGTAATGGCAACCCAAGTGATAATCACTGGAATATCAATCAGACGTGTAATAGCTCGGAAAAGAATAGTCAAGTAATCTGGCAAGTCTCCTCGAACGGCAGTCTGTATCGGTTGATCAAAACCGACCAGCGTTTCAGGGTAAAATTTGACCATGTAGCCAAGAATAACGAAAAGTAAAAGGGCAAAACTGCCCTTCATTAAAAATGTTTGTTTATCTCTCATAATGTTTTAAGGTTGGTTTCAAGAGAACATACAACAACCAGAATGAAACGGAAAAGATTACACCCTCAATCAAGTTAAAAGGTAATACCATGGTCATTAGGTAGTTGGAAAGTCCCAAAATTTTTCCAATATCAAAGTTAGCAAACTTAGCGTACAGAGGAACAGCGTAAACATAGTTGAGAACCAACATAGCCACGGTTAAACCAATAGTCCCAGCTAGAGAGCCTAGTAGGAAACGAAGGGTTGTCCGTTCCTTTTTCCAAATCAAAGCAAATACGATGACAAAAACTCCCAAAGCTACGATATTCATTGGCAAACCAATGTAAGTATTCACTCCCTGGCTGTTAAGAAGCAATTTCAAGAGTGAGCGAAGCAAGAGAATTCCTAGAGCAGCAGGCAAATCCATGACCACCAAGCCCACAAGGACTGGCAAGATACTAAATTCGATCTTGAGGAAGGACGCCGCTGGCAAAAGCGGAAAGTCAAAGTACATCAGCACAAATGAGATGGCTGATAAAATCGCAATGGTCGAAAGTCGACGTGTGTTTGTCATAACAGGTTCCTCCAATTTTCTATAAAATCAGAAGAAGTTAGAAAGGATTCCTCTATCTATTCTCACTTTTTATATCCCAAAAGTCCCCTCTCACTCTATTAAGGAAATTCAAGCAAGCGGTTACAGTTTAGCTATAAATCTATCAGAACAGACAAAGCTATTCTTTCGTCTTCTCCCATCCAGACTATACTGTCGGTTGTGGAATCTCACCACATCAGCTTGCGCTCGCGGACTTATTTGGCTAAGATATTTTAGATTTATCTAGGCGTCGCAGTCGAAGATAATACTTAAAGTATATCGAGACAAGACAACGACGAGAAAGCTAAAATAGCTAGTCAAATTTACCGCCGGTCGGGAATCACACCCTGCCCTGAAGACTCTTTTATCATAACAAAAAACGCTTGCAAGCGCAAGCATTTTGTTCATTTTCATTTTCATTTTTTATTTCAATTTATCCACTTCATAGGTATGAACAAGCTCAAGACCTGCAAAGTTCTGCTGGCGGAGAGCCTCATAGACAATCATGCAGACGGTATTAGACACATTGAGACTGCGGACATGTTCATCATTCATAGGAATACGGAGAGCTTTCTCAGGATGTTCTCGCATAAAGTCCTCCGGCAAGCCCTTGTCTTCACGTCCAAAAAGAAAATAATGGTCTTCGTCAGTCGATAAATCCACCTCAGAATACACTTTCTCAGCGAATTTAGAAATCAGATAGAGTTTGCCCTTCATCTGAGACATGAAATCCTCCAAACTCTCGTAAAAATAAATCTCTAGTTTATCCCAATAATCCAATCCAGCTCGCTTCATCTTGCGGTCGTCAATAGGAAAGCCCATTGGCTTGATGATGTGGAGGGGAGAATTGGTCGCAGCGCAAGTACGCGCGATATTGCCTGTATTTTGTGGAATTTGAGGCTCAAATAATACAATGTGATTTGTCATGACTTGCTTCCTTTCACCATTGCAAAAAAATAGCCACACTGCCCGGAGTCAAGCTCAGCAAACAGCGTGGTTAAGGCATCGTTAACTTACCTCACAACAGGTTTGAAGTAAATCAGCGAAACTACTTTCTTAGTATAACACTTTCAGAATCATTGTCAATAGAAACGACTTGATTTTTTTGATTTTTTCAAGCTATTTCCAAGGGTTGTAAAATCGTCCGTGATTTTGCAAGATAAGTAGTAAACTAGCTACTAAAAACAAGGCTGCCAAGAGCAAAGTAAGATAGTCTCCTTTTTTCAAGGATTGGTAACTATACCAAGTTCGCTTTTTCTCTTTTCCAAATCGGCGAAGCTCCATGGCAGTCGCAATGGTATCAATGCGTTCCAAGGAACTGAAAATCAAGGGAGTGATAATGCGCAGATTGCCTTTGATTCGTTGCATAAGAGAAGCTTTCTTGGATAATTCCATCCCACGAGCCTCCTGAGACATCTTGATAGTAAAGAATTCTTCCTGCAGATCTGGAATATAGCGCAAGGTTAGACTGACAGAATAGGCAATCTTATAAGGCACACCAATTTGATTTAAACTGGAAGCAAACTGACTAGGATGGGTTGTCATCAAAAAGATAATAGCCAGAGGAATGGTGCAAAGGTACTTAATGGCCAGATTTAGCAGATAAAAGAGCTCTTGACTGGTCAGAGTGTAGGCACCGATTCCCTGCCAAATCACACTTCTCTCTCCGTAAAGTCCAACCCCATACTCGGGAGAAAAGAGATAGACCATCAAAACGTTTAAAACGGCAAATATCGTCGCAAAAACTGCTACAAAGGAAACATCTTTAAAACGGATTTCTGACAAATAGAGGAGAAATACCGAAAAGATGGCAATCAGAACAAGCAGTCTGGTATCATAGCTAATCATGGCCGCCAATGATACAAGGATGAAAAAGAGGAGTTTACCAGCTCCTGACAAGCGATGAATCACAGTATCTCTATGCTGGTAACCAATTAATTTAGCTTGCATCCTTCTCTCCTTTCTGTGTAAAATGCCGTTAAAGCAAGTGGATCCACGTCGAGTTTCTTAGCCAAGTTGAAGATAGAAGTTTCCTTTAGGTTGGCTTTTACTAACAGCTCAGGATTGCTTAACAGACTAGCCGGATCAGTATCAGCAATCAATTCCCCATCCACCATGACAAGAGCTCGGTCTGAATAATCCAGCATCAATTGCATATCATGCGTAATCATGACAATGGTATGACCTTTTTGATGCAACTCTTCGAGAAATTCCATAATCTCAGTATAATTCTTCTGGTCTTGACCTGCTGTCGGTTCATCTAGGAGGATAATTTCAGCCCCCAAGACCAAAATCGATGCAATAGTGACACGTTTTTTCTGACCAAATGACAGGGCAGAAATGGGCCAATTACGGAATTCATAGAGACCACAAATTCTCAAGGTTTCATAGACTCTCGTTTCAATTTCCTGCTCGTCCACACCTCGCAAACGAAGTCCCAGAGCCACCTCATCAAAAATCATGTTGGTCGAAATCATTTGATTAGGATTTTGCAACACATAGCCTACTCGTTCCGCCCGTTCTGCAACAGAATCTCCTTTTATATCCTGCCCTTCCCAAAGATAGCGACCTTCAGTCTGAATAAAACTACTCAAAGCCTTGGCTAGAGTTGACTTCCCTGCTCCATTTTTCCCGACAATGGCAATCTTTTCACCCTTTTTAATATCTAAATGTAGGGATTTTAAAATCAGTCTATCATCATAAGAAAAGGACACGTCCTCTAATTTAAAGAGTGACTGCAATTCTACGGTTTCTTTTACCAATTCAGTCTGCAACTGAACCTGGCCTTTTGAGATAGACAAGTTGTCCAAATTTGCTAACTGTTCTTCCTTGTCTAAATCCACACCTAATTGACGGAGAGTGGTTAGATAAAGGGGTTCCCGAATTCCATTTTGTGTCAATAAATCAGTCGCCAGTAGTTGGTCAGGGATACCATTAAAGAGAATACGACCATCATTGATCAAGACAATACGATCGACAGGGCGATGCAGAACATCCTCCAAACGGTGCTCGATAATAAGAGTCGTCGTCCCCTCCTCCTTATGAATCTGATCAATCAATTCGATAATATCCTGACCTGACTTGGGATCCAGATTAGCGAGTGGCTCATCAAACAAAAGAATCGGACTCTCATCAATCAAGACACCAGCCAGACTGACTCGCTGCTTTTGTCCACCTGACAAATCCTGAGGCCGCTGAGCCAATAAAGGGAGAAGGTCCAGCTTTTCAGCCCATTTATGAACACGGCTTTTCATCTCTTCTAGACTTGTTACATCATTTTCTAGAGCAAAAGCCAAATCTTCTGCCACAGACAGACCGATAAACTGCCCATCAGTATCCTGCAAAACTGTACTGACCAGATGAGACTTATCATAGATACTCATATCAAAGGCCGCTTGCCCCTTGATCAAAAATTCTCCAGACGTCTGACCCTTGTAAATATTGGGAATAATCCCATTCAAACATTGACCCAAGGTAGACTTACCTGACCCAGATGGCCCAACAATTAAGACTTTCTCTCCCTTATAAATGGTCAAGTCCACCCCTTGCAAGGTCGGTTCTTGTTGTGTTTCATACCGGAAAGAGAAATCCTTCCACTCAATTATAGCTTCTTTCATCTTACTCTCTTCATTCGCTTCTTAGACTTCTATTTTATCATAAATCTACCCCTTCTTGCAGTCTCTTCTCTTAAAATCTTAGCGCCAACAAGATTCCTAGCCTAAATTGCTTACCCGACTAGCCTATAAACAGCAAAAAGACTGGTTTCCCAGCCTTTTCCCTTATATTAATCCTTTTTCAAACTTCCTGAACGAGTCTGCGTACGTGAATAAGCTAGCAAGAGAAGGGTACCTGCGATAGCTACAGTTACAGCATTAGCAATTCCCGCAACAATCCCTTGGGCAAATACTTTTTCTGCTGCTTCTTGATAAATCACAACATCTCCAAGTGGTGCCAAGACACCCCAAACAAGAGCATTTGCAACAATCTGAATGAGGTTAAAGAAGACAATATCCTTCAACTCAAAAACACCCTGTGTTACTCGAATGTATTTTCTAAAGAGTCCGACGACTAGACCAAAGAGCCCACTAGCGATAATCCAAGTCCACCACAGACCATATCCAGCAATAGAGTCCTTGATTGCATGACCAATCAACCCGACAAGCAAACCGATAATCGGTCCAAAAATAATAGAAAGTAGCGCTTGTACCGCATACTGAAGCTGGATGCTTGTATTTGGAACAGGGGTCGGAATGTTGATCATCCCGATGACGACAAAGAGGGCAGCGCCAATTCCGACAGCAACAACTTGTTTAATTGATTGATTTTTCATCTATATTCTCCTATTTTATGATTCTATTTTCTTTATTTCAATGGTCCAAGATGAACCGACACCCACATTATAGGCCTTGGCAAAGGAACCTTGGTTGATAGCCAGACCTAAACGATAGAGAGAGTTGATGTAAAGGATGGGTTGCCCAATTCTCACATCTGCAAATGATTTGCCATAAACAACCTGATTTTGATAGACCAGCATATCAGCGTGATAGATAGTCACTTCAAAACGGTCACCGAATGCTGGTTCCAGCTTGTAAAATTCTTCTCGCGTGATAGAGGTCCAGAGCGAACCAAAACGCACATCCAGAATATCAATAGCTCCCTTTACCAGATGATCTTCAATGATGGTCTCTACGACTGGAAGTTCCACAATCTGATCCACACTGAGCTCCGGCCCTACTTCCTCAAAACTAATGTGACCGCTGGCCAGTTTAGCACCAGTATAGGCATAGACATCACGACCGTGGAAGGTATAAGAATGCTCTGTGTTTTGACGTCTATTGGCTACCTCAGAAATTTCACGAATGGCTACAATACCAACGTGTTTCTTGATAAAGGAAAGAGTCCCATTGTCTGGCGTGACAATATATTGATTTTTTGCAGTCTTGGCAACCACGCTCTTACGTTTTGAGCCGACACCCGGATCGACAACCGATACAAAAGTCGTTCCCTCAGGCCAGTAATCCACCGTCTGAAAGAGACGATAGCTCCCCTCAAAAATATTATAAGGCGTGATATCGTGCGTCAAGTGATGGATTTTTAAGGTTGGAGACTCTTCTAAAGCCACTCCAATCATAGCCGATACCGCACCATCAACCAGACCAAAGTCTGATTGTAATACCAGTAAATTATTATTCATTTTATCTCCTTGTATATCCTTTATCATACCATATTTCATAGAAAGGTGCTAATAGCTATTTCAATTGATTAGGGTATAGTTTTACCTTATAGCAAATTTCCTGCTAAAAACTCTGGTGATTAGCTAGTAGGTGCATTTTTTCTTGAAAAAAGGTATGATAGTTACATAATGAAGAAGTAGGTTTTATTATGAAAATTATCCTTGTCGGAGGGGGAAAAGTTGGTTCTGCCCTCTGTCGCTCCTTGGTTGCAGAAAAGCATGATGTTTTGCTGATTGAGCAAGACGAAGCTGTCCTCAATCATATTGTCAATCGCTTTGATATCATGGGTATCCTTGGTAACGGGGCCGATTTTACCATCCTTGAGCAAGCCAGTGTCCAGGATTGTGATATCTTTATCGCCCTGACTGAATACGATGAAGTCAACATGATTGCAGCCGTTCTAGCCAAAAAAATGGGAGCTAAAGAGACCATCGTTCGGGTGCGGAACCCTGAATATTCTAACTCTTATTTCAAGGAAAAGAATATTCTCGGTTTTTCTCTTATCGTTAACCCTGAGCTCTTGGCTGCCCGCGCTATCGCGAATATCATTGACTTCCCCAACGCCCTCTCTGTCGAACGTTTCTTTGGTGGACGGGTCAGCTTGATGGAATTCACTGTTAAATCCTCCAGTGGTCTTTGCCAAATGCCCATTTCTGATTTTCGGAAAAAATTCGGCAATGTCATTGTCTGTGCGATAGAGAGGGATCATCAAATTATCATTCCAAGTGGCGACATGACTGTACAGGATAAAGATAGAATCTTTGTCACTGGTAACCGTGTTGACATGATGCTCTTCCATAATTATTTCAAGTCTCGTGCCGTGAAGAGTCTTCTTATTGTTGGAGCTGGTAGAATTGCCTATTATCTACTAGGTATCCTCCAAGACAGTCGTATCGATACCAAGGTTATTGAAATCAATCCTGAAATCGCCAGCTTCTTTAGCGAGAAATTCCCAAATCTCTATATCGTTCAAGGAGATGGTACCGCAAAAGATATCCTGCTGGAAGAAAGTGCTCAAAACTATGATGCCGTTGCGACTCTAACAGGAGTCGATGAGGAAAATCTGATTACCTCTATGTTCCTTGACAGGGTAGGTGTACAGAAAAATATCACAAAGGTCAATCGTACCAGTCTCCTCGAGATTATCAATGCGCCTGATTTTTCAAGTATCATCACACCTAAAAGCATCGCTGTAGATACAATCATGCACTTTATTCGTGGTCGGGTTAATGCCCAGTATTCAGACCTTCAGGCCATGCACCATCTAGCCAATGGCCAAATCGAAACCCTGCAATTCCATATCAAGGAAGCTAATAAAATGACTGCCAAACCTCTTTCTCAACTAAAACTGAAAAAAGGGGTTCTTATAGCAGCCATCATTCGAAAGGGCAAGACTATTTTTCCTACTGGGGAGGATATGTTGGAAGTTGGAGACAAGCTCCTAGTAACAACCTTGTTGCCAAAAATCACCAAGATTTATGACTTGATCGCGAGGTAAGAAATGAATAAAAGTATGATTCGTTACCTCCTTTCAAAATTACTTTTGATTGAAGCTGTTCTTCTTTTGGTTCCTGTGTCTGTCGCTGTCTATTACCGTGAATCGAGCCAAGTTTTTACGGCCCTCTTTTCAACAATAGGGATTCTCGTATTACTAGGCGGTTCAGGAATTTTACAAAAGCCCAAAAATCAACGGATTTATGCCAAGGAGGGAGTCTTGATTGTTGCCCTCTGTTGGATCCTTTGGTCCTTCTTTGGTGGTCTCCCCTTTGTCTTTGCTAGACAAATTCCCAGCGTTATCGATGCCTTTTTTGAAATCAGTTCTGGCTTTACAACTACTGGAGCAACTATTCTGAACGACGTTTCGGTTCTCAGTCGTTCCCTCCTCTTCTGGCGAAGTTTTACCCACTTGATTGGAGGGATGGGAGTGCTTGTTTTTGCACTTGCTATTATGGACAATGCCAAGAATAGCCACCTAGAAGTGATGAAAGCTGAGGTTCCTGGCCCTGTTTTTGGCAAGGTTGTATCCAAACTCAAAAATACTGCCCAGATTCTCTATCTCCTTTATCTAGCTCTCTTCTCCCTCTTTGTCATCATCTATTATCTGGCTGGCATGCCCCTATTTGATAGTTTTGTCATTGCCATGGGAACAGCAGGTACAGGAGGTTTTACCGTCTATAACGATGGAATCGCCCACTATGGTAGCTCACTGATTACCTATCTGGTTAGTATCGGAGTTTTGGTTTTTGGGGTAAATTTCAATCTCTACTACTACCTCATGCTCCGTCGCGTCAAGGCCTTCTTTGGAGATGAAGAACTCCGAGCTTACTTGGTAATTGTTCTGCTTTCTACAGGCTTGATTAGCCTCAATACTCTCTATCTCTATCCAGGATTTTCAAAGAGTTTTGAAATGGCCTTCTTCCAAGTTTCCAATATCATTACGACGACTGGTTTTGGTTACGGGGATATTACCAACTGGCCCCTCTTCTCCCAATTTATCCTTCTCTTCCTCATGGGAATCGGTGGTTCTGCTGGCTCAACCGCAGGTGGACTCAAGGTTATTCGAGGCCTCATCCTTTCAAAAATTGCTAAAAACCAAATTTTGTCAATCCTATCGCCCCACCGTGTTTTGACCCTCCATGTTAATAAAACGGTGATTGACAAAGATACCCAGCATAAGATTCTCAAGTACTTTGTCATCTATTCTATGATTTTGCTATCCCTTATCTTTATTGTCAGCCTAGATAGCAATGATTTTCTAGTCGTTACCAGTGCTGTCTTTAGCTGTTTCAATAATATCGGACCTATTCTAGGAACCACTTCTAGTTTCTCAATCTTTAGTCCTATCTCAAAAATTCTCCTCTCCTTTGCAATGATTGCAGGGCGCTTGGAGATTTATCCAATCCTACTTCTCTTTATGAAGAGAACTTGGTCTAAGAGATAAAATACAACCACACCTTGTAAACCTACAAAGTGTGGTATTTTTATTTTCATACTCTTCGAAAATAAAAATACCACGTCAGCTTCGCCTTGCCGTATATGTGTGACTGACTTTGTCAGTCTTATCTACAACCTCAAAGCGGTGCTTTGAGCAACCTGCGGCTAGCTTCCTAGTTTGCTCTTTGATTTTCATTGAATATCAAATACCTCCCGCAACTCAACAAGTATCTTTGAATCCCGGTCAGACATTTCAATACCTGACTTAAGGAATTTAATAGTCCAAAAAATAACCCTCAGTCGTTTGACCGAGGGTTCCTTTTCCTTATTCAAGTTAATTGATTAGCTCAATGCATCATCCATTGAAAGAACTTCGTGGAAGACACGTTGTGTCAATTCAGTTTTTTGTTCTGGAGTGAGGTATTTAGTGTTTACACAGTATCCAGAGATACGTACGATAACGTCTTCACCTGACATGATCTTTTCGTAAACATCGTTCAAGTCCATAACGTTCAAGTTAACGTGTTGTCCACCGTTTTCGAAGTAACCATCAAGGATTGTTACCAAGTTATCAACTTGTTCGTCACGAGTCTTACCAAGCGCGCGAGGTGAAACTTGTGTAGTCAATGAGATACCATCAGCTGCGTAACTAAAGTCAAGGCTAGAAAGTGAGTTCAAGTTTTGCAACCATCCACCTTTAGCTTTGTTAGATGGGTTAGCACCTGGTGAGAAGAATTCAAGTTTAGACAAGTTGACAGAACCATCTTCGTTGAGGTATACACCTTTGTGGACTGGTGAGTTACCAGTTTGTTTAGAGTAAGCAACATTAGATGTGATTGTCAAAAGTGATACTGTAGCTTCTGCGTCTTTGTAAAGTTTGTGGCTACGTAGACGAGTTGTATAAGCTTCAATCAACCACTCTGCCAATTCGTTTGAACGTGGGTCATCTTCACCCCAACGTGGGTATTCACCGATTGTTTCATAATCGTAGATGTAGCCATTTTCATCACGGATTGGTTTAACTGTAGCGTATTTGATAGCTGACAATGTGTCAACAGTGTTGGCAAATCCACAGATACCGAATCCCATGTTCGCACGTTGTTTAGTTGGCAAGAAGGCCATTTGAACAGCTTCGTAGTTGTACTTATCAGTCATGTAGTGGATGATATTCAAAGCATCTACGTAAGTGTCAGTCAACCAGTCAAGAGATTTTTCAAAGTTAGCTTTAACTGATTCAAATTCAAGAACTTCGTCACGGATTGGTTCGATGTCAAATACTTTGTAGTCTTTGTGAACATCGTCGTAACCACCGTTCAAACCAGTAAGAAGGGCTTTCAATACGTTTACACGAGCACCGAAGTACTGGATGTTGTGGCGTTGTTCTTCATTTTCTGGGTCAAGTGGAGACACACAGCATGAGATACAGCTCATTTCACCATATCCGTCTTTAGCCATTGTTGTTACACCTTCGTATTGGATAGAAGAGTGTTTGTGGCTCATATGCATACAGTAGCGACGGAAGTTGTATGGCAATTTGTCAGTCCAAAGAACTGTCAAGTTTGGTTCTGGAGAGTTACCGATATTGTCAAGAGTGTTCAAGAAACGGTAGTCCATCTTAGTAACACGGTGACGACCGTCGTTACCCATACCAGCCATAGAAGTTGTGATGAAAGTTGGGTCACCTGAGTACAATTGGTCGTAAGCTTTTGTACGAGCAAATTTAACTGTACGAAGTTTCATAACGAAATCATCAACGAATTCTTGGATTTCTGATTCAGTAAATGTACCACGAGCAAGGTCACGTTCTGCAAAGATATCCAATACGATTGGTACACGTCCTAGAGATGTAGCAGCACCGTTGATAACACGGCAGACAGACATGAAGGCGATGTTAACCCATTGGATTGCTTCTTTAACGTTCATCGCTGGTTTGCGAACGTCAACTCCGTAAAGGTCACCCAAGCGAACAACTTGTTGCAACGCTTGGTATTGAAGATTGATTTCTTCACGAAGACGGATTGTTTCTTCATCGATTTCTTCGATTGCATTCCAGTCGTTTACTTTTTCTTGCATCAAGTAGTCTGCACCGTAAAGAGCAAGACGTGCGTAAACACCGATGATACGTCCGCGTGAGTATGCATCTGGAAGACCAGTTACAGTGTGAGCGTGACGAGCACGACGGATGTTTGAAGTGTAAGCACGGAAGATACCGTCGTTAACTGTTGTTACGTATTTAGTGAAGATTTCGTGAACAGCTGGGTCTGGTTCGTATCCATTTTCTTTCAAAGTAGTTTCAGCCATACGGATACCACCTTTTGGCATGAAGTTCAATTTGAAGAGTTCGTCATTTTGGATACCAAAGATAACTTCGTTTTCTTTATCGATAAATCCAGCAGGAATATCAGCGATAGAAGTTGGACGAGTGTCCATTGGGAAACGAGTTTCTTCGTAGTGAGCCTTAGTTTCTTCTACAATTTTTTTGATGTGAAGTGAACGTTCTGTTGGTCCTGCAAGGAAGCTTTCGTCTCCGTCATAAGGTGTGTAGTTAGCTTGTACGAAGCGTGATACACTTGCTTTTTCTTTCCAATCTACGCCTTTGAAGCCTTCCCAAGCTTTATCAAAAATATCTTGTGCTTCAACAACTGTCTTAACAACCATGTTAATGTCCTCTTTTTTCTTTCTAGTAACAGTCATCTGTTACATTCATGAGACAAGTATACCATACAGTAACCGATTTCAACAAGTGATAAATCCCTATTTTTACACTTTCTTTTCTAAAACAGTCTATATTTTATCCCAAACTGTATTATATTTTTGAAAAAATTAAAGCCTTTTTTCTTTTTTTCAGAAAAAAGGGTATAATAAAAGAAAATAAGCGGTAAAAAGGGGGCTAGGCATGTTGATTTTTCCTTTATTAAATGATTTGTCAAGAAAAATCATCCATATTGACATGGATGCCTTTTTTGCTGCAGTGGAAATTAGAGATAATCCTAAACTTAGAGGAAAACCTGTCATTATTGGAAGCGACCCCCGGCAAACAGGTGGGCGTGGTGTCGTTTCCACTTGTAGCTATGAGGCGCGAGCTTTTGGTGTCCATTCTGCTATGAGCTCTAAAGAAGCCTATGAGCGTTGTCCCCAGGCCGTCTTTATCTCAGGGAATTATGAAAAATACAAGACTGTGGGCCTCCAGATTCGAGCTATCTTTAAGCGTTATACAGATTTGATTGAACCCATGAGCATTGACGAAGCCTATTTAGATGTGACAGAAAATAAACTCGGTATCAAGTCAGCGGTCAAAATTGCTCGTCTCATTCAAGAGGATATCTGGCAGGAACTACACCTGACTGCTTCCGCAGGCGTCTCCTACAACAAATTCTTAGCTAAAATGGCCAGCGATTATCAAAAGCCACATGGTCTGACAGTGATTTTACCTGACCAGGCTGAGGATTTCCTCAAACAAATGGATATTTCCAAGTTTCATGGAGTAGGAAAAAAGACGGTGGAAAGACTTCATCAAATGGGTGTTTTTACCGGCGCTGATTTGCTTGAAGTCCCTGAAGTGACCCTGATAGACCGTTTTGGCAGACTGGGCTATGACCTTTATCGAAAGGCTCGTGGTATTCACAATTCCCCGGTCAAATCCAATCGCATCCGTAAATCAATCGGGAAGGAGAAAACCTATGGGAAGATTCTCCGTGCCGAGGAAGATATCAAAAAAGAGCTGGCTCTCCTATCAGAAAGAGTCGCTCTCAATCTCAATCAGCAAGAAAAAGCTGGTAAAATTGTCATTTTGAAAATCCGCTACGAGGACTTTTCAACTCTTACCAAACGAAAAAGTCTGGCTCAAAAAACACAAGATGCTAGTCATATAAGCCAAATAGCCCTGCAACTCTATGAAGAATTAAGCGAGAAAGAAAGAGGTGTCCGCTTGCTAGGAGTTACCGTGACTGGATTTTAAAACCTTGAAGAGTCTGAACCCTTCAAGGTTTTTCTTATACAAATAAACGGACAAAACTGTAAAGTAGCAAAACACTACCAAGCACGATGCGGTATTTACCGAAAAGGGTAAAGTCGTGTTTTTTCACATAGCTTGTCAAGAAACGAATAGCGACCATGCTGACTGCAAAGGCTACTCCCATCGCAACCAAGAGCAAGAACAATTGCCCAAAGCTCAAGAGCTGTCCTGCTTTTATAAATTTGAAAATCTTTAAGGCACTAGCTCCAAACATAACAGGAATTCCAAGATAGAAGGTAAATTCCGTCACAACAGAACGACTGGTTCCATTTAACAAACCACCGACAATAGTCGCTCCTGAACGGCTAGTTCCTGGTAAAAGGGCAAGAACTTGGAAGAGTCCGATATAGAATGCTGTCGTATAAGGAAGTTTGTCCAACTCTGTTACACTTGGCTCTATAGCACGCGCTTCATTGCGCTTTTCCAAATAGATAAAGGCAATCCCATAGATAATCAACATGAGAGCAACAGAAACCATGTTATGGAAGTGGGTATCAAACCAATCATCAAATTTAAAGACGGCAAGTAAAGGCAAAGTGGCAACCAAGACCTTCAACCACAGTCTCCAAGTCTTACGAACTTCCTGCTTATCCTTAGTCGATTTGAAAGGATTGAGCTTGTTAAAGTAAATGACCATAACCGCTAAAATAGCACCAAGCTGAATCACGACATTAAACATGGACATAAAGGCTTCATTTTGATTTTGGTATTGGATAAACTCCTCTGCTAAAATCAAGTGACCTGTACTCGAAATCGGCAACCATTCCGTAATTCCTTCAACAATCCCGAAGAAGATAGATTTTAAAATTTCAATAAGATACATAGATTACTCCTTTTTCTATCTTCCATTATAGCATACTTTTTCAGTATATGGCAGTTCTCTTTAAAAGGCACCGATACTGCCACCGCCTCCTCCTCCAGAGAAGCCACCGCCAGAACTTCCACTTCCAGAAGATACGGAATAGGTACTTGCTGTGTTTGCGACGCTGGCATAATGGCTCATTTGCGCACTTGAATGATAAAACATACTATGCCAACCATAAGCTACATAGAGGTTGATATCTGGATTTTCCACTTGGATATGATGAACCTTCATCAAATGACTGACCTTGTCTGCATAGCCAAATAAAGTCGCATAAACCAAGAGGCGATTCCAGACCACAATACTTTCCAATTCAGCCTGATCCAATCGTGCAATCTCACGCAACATATTTTCAAAACTGGTCCAGAGATAGTATACTTCTGCTCCTGCTTCATTTAGGACACCATCACGATTATCTAATCGAAGCTTCCAATAATAGAAAACAGCCAAAACCAAACCTAGAAAACCAAGTATTGGCAAGGGAATGTAAAGATAGCCATAAACATCCAAACTGTACAAGAACAAACCAAATCCGATAAATAGGGGCAAGATAGTCAAGACCCCCATACCCACTTGCAAGGCCTTTTCCCCACCAGTTAAAGGACGGTAGTAATCCGGAAGCCCCCAGAAGGTAACTCTATTTCTCACTCCTTCTTGCATCTCTTTCAATACTTCTTCAAAAGAAGATTTGAGCTGACGCCCCTTTGCTTGAATCCGTTTTTCATCAGAAACTTTTGCTCTACGATAAAGACTATCAGATACCTTGTAATCCGCAAACAAATTGGAAAGAGTTTCTTCTTTTTTGCCTGAAAAAGCCAGATTTAGACAGTCTTTCTCAAAACTTGACAAACCATCTTCTTTTACTAGCTTCAAACCAACTGCATCTCCTTCTGAAATGATAGAAACATTCCCACGGTCTATCACATCTAGCAAGGTAGCTTGAATAAGTTGGTCAAAGGTAAATTTACCTGCTCCTTTTGTTAGAGGACTCACTTCTTCCAAGGAGGTCGAGTAGACTGCTTCTGATAAAACCATAGGCTCTAATTCCATTGGTGGTTCATAGATACGATGATTTTTGGCATATTTGACGGAAGGAGTGGTCTTTCTTCTATAGATGAAATAGAAGCAAATACTCAATAACAAGGAGATAGAAAGTATCGAAGGGAAGACCCAAGTAACGAGTTGTTTACTTTGCTCTTTTTCTTTAAAAATCGAGTCTTCTATCTTATTAAACTCTTCTAAACGATTTCCTTTCAATCCCTGATCCCTAGCGCTAGCAAAATCAGTTCGAGGCCAGTAGGCATGCAATTCAACTCCCCGCTTAGGCGGAAGATTGTCTAAACGGATAGTATAATCAAGGTTACTCTTTTCAACCGTTCCCTCTCTAAAAAGTTTCCCTGTATGGAAAAAGAGTTTTTCAGCCCCCTTGTCTCCCCTTACATGAAATTCAAACTTTCCAATAGCTCCTGAACTATCTGTCAGAGGTTGCCAATTTAATTCAGCGATGTCATCATAAAGGAAAAGTAAATTCTTTAAGTTCCAAACGAGGTCAACTTCAACTGTGTCGCCTTCTTGACCTGAATTGTAGACTTTCACAGTATAACCATTCGCCTCTTCTGTCACTTCGCTAGTAACGTCTGTCAGTTCAGCACCGTTTTTCGAGGCCTGAACCTTTGGTTGAGGATCTATCTCAAATCCGCTAGGCATCTTGCCAGCACGTCCAAGTCCCACGATTTGCCCCTTAAAGTCCTCCTCAAACTGGTAAACTATCTTCTGTCTAAATTCTGCCGTATTGTCTGCATGAATATACAAATCTCCTTGATAAGAGTTTATCTTAAAATCAATGGCAAAAACCGAGAGTGGAAACATACAAAACAAACAAAATAACAGCAAGAAAAAAGTTTTTTTCATCAACTAAGTCCCCTTTTTTATCTTTGCTATCATTATATCATTTTTTCATAAGTAAGGGCTTACCTATGTTGAAAAATAGAGTTTTTTTCGATAAAATAGGAGGCAGTTATTTTTTAATAGATTAGAAATAGGAGAAATCATGAGAAAAATATACTTATCTATTTTCACAAGTCTCTTGCTGATGCTGGGACTTGTCAATGTTGCCCAAGCCGATGAATATTTACGCATCGGGATGGAAGCAGCATATGCTCCCTTTAACTGGACTCAGGATGATGATAGCAATGGGGCTGTCAAAATCGATGGGACTAACCAGTATGCTAACGGATACGATGTTCAAATCGCCAAGAAAATCGCTAAGGACTTAGGTAAAGAACCTTTGGTTGTTAAAACAAAATGGGAAGGTCTAGTTCCTGCCCTTACTTCTGGTAAGATTGACATGATTATCGCAGGTATGAGTCCTACTGCCGAACGCAAACAAGAAATTGCATTTTCAAGCAGTTACTACACTAGCGAACCAGTTTTGCTTGTCAAAAAAGATTCTACTTATGCAAACGCAAAATCTTTGGATGACTTTAACGGTGCAAAAATCACTTCTCAACAAGGTGTCTATCTTTATGACTTGATTGGTCAAATCCCAGGTGCTAAAAAAGAAACTGCCATGGGAGACTTCGCTCAAATGCGCCAAGCTCTTGAGGCTGGTGTCATCGATGCCTATGTTTCTGAACGTCCAGAAGCTCTGACTGCCGAAGCTGCTAACTCTAAGTTTAAAATGGTTCAAGTAGAACCAGGTTTCAAAACTGGAGAAGAAGATACAGCTATCGCCATCGGACTTCGTAAAGATGACAACCGTATTAGCCAAATCAATGCCAGCATTGAAACCATTTCAAAAGACGATCAAGTTGCCTTGATGGATCGTATGATCAAGGAACAACCTGCCGAAGCTACAACAACTGAAGAGACTAGCAGTAGTTTCTTTAGTCAAGTCGCTAAAATTCTTTCTGAAAACTGGCAACAACTCTTGCGTGGTGCTGGTGTCACTCTTTTAATCTCTATCGTCGGAACCATCACAGGTCTCATTATTGGACTTGCCATTGGTGTCTTCCGTACTGCTCCTCTATCTGAGAATAAAGCCATTTATGGCCTACAAAAACTAGTCGGCTGGATTCTCAATGTCTATATTGAAATCTTCCGTGGTACACCAATGATTGTTCAATCGATGGTTATCTACTATGGAACTGCCCAAGCTTTCGGTATCAACCTTGACCGTACACTAGCTGCTATCTTCATCGTTTCGATCAACACCGGTGCCTACATGACTGAAATCGTCCGTGGTGGTATCCTAGCAGTTGACAAGGGACAATTTGAAGCCGCTACTGCTCTTGGTATGACTCATAACCAAACCATGCGTAAGATTGTCCTACCTCAAGTAGTCCGTAACATCCTACCAGCAACTGGTAATGAATTTGTCATCAATATCAAAGATACATCTGTATTGAACGTTATCTCGGTTGTCGAACTTTACTTCTCAGGAAATACCGTAGCAACACAAACCTATCAATACTTCCAGACATTTACAATCATCGCCGTGATTTACTTTGTCCTCACCTTCACCGTAACACGTATCCTACGATTCATCGAACGCCGCATGGACATGGATACCTATACTACAGGTGCTAACCAAATGCAAACGGAGGATTTGAAATAATGACACAAGCAATCCTTGAAATTAAACACCTCAAAAAATCCTATGGACAAAACGAAGTGCTAAAAGACATTTCTCTAACTGTTCACAAGGGTGAAGTTATCTCTATCATCGGAAGCTCTGGAAGCGGAAAATCAACCTTCCTACGCTCCATTAACCTACTTGAAACTCCAACTGATGGACAAATCCTTTATCATGGACAAAACGTTCTCGAAAAAGGCTATGACCTCACACAATACCGTGAAAAGTTGGGAATGGTTTTCCAATCCTTTAACCTCTTTGAAAATCTTAACGTACTTGAAAACACAATTGTCGCTCAGACAACTGTCCTTAAACGCGAACGTACAGAAGCTGAAAAGATTGCCAAAGAAAACCTAGAAAAGGTCGGCATGGGAGAACGCTACTGGCAAGCCAAACCAAAACAACTCTCAGGTGGTCAAAAACAACGTGTAGCCATCGCTCGTGCCCTTTCAATGAATCCGGACGCCATTCTCTTTGATGAACCAACATCAGCTCTCGATCCAGAAATGGTTGGAGAAGTCCTCAAAATCATGCAAGATCTGGCTCAGGAAGGCTTGACTATGATTGTAGTGACTCACGAAATGGAATTTGCCCGTGATGTCTCTCACCGTGTTATCTTTATGGATAAGGGTGTGATTGCCGAAGAAGGCAAACCAGAAGACCTCTTCACCAATCCTAAAGAAGAACGTACAAAAGAATTTCTTCAACGTTATCTCAAATAAAAAGAAAAGGCTGCATCAATCGTGCAGTCTTTTTGCTGTCCTCATACTCTTCGAAAATCAAATTCAAACCACGTCAGCTTCGCCTTGCCGTACTCAAGTACAGCCTACGGCTAGCTTCCTAGTTTGCTCTTTGATTTTCATTGAGTATCAAAATGAAAAGGCAGACCTTATTCAAGAATCCGCCATTATCCAAAGATTAATCTTCAAATTTTTCATAATTTTTTTCATAGAAATCAATTAAACCTAGAGCTGTTTCAAATGAAATATTTTTTACTTTTGCACGACCCTGCGCTAGAGCAATGATAGACATTTCACGCGCATTCGTTTCTTTAGAGATACGGTAGCCTGTGATTTTCTTATCACGAACCCAGCCAACAACTGATTCTACTTTTTCAAAGTTTGACTTAGCCATGTTCTTCTCCTATTTTCTTCTTTACGATATTTAATTGTATACGTTTTTATGACTTTTGTCAATAAAAAAACATATATTCAATAAAATTAATGATTTATTTTTCTATTACTATCTTATTAAAGCCGATAATATATAGGTTTTCCCTTGCTATAAACCATTAGCAAATACCTTTAAAATAATTGTATTATTAAATCTTATTTATGTAATAATATTCGTATTTGACAGATGCTGATTCTCGATAATCTAGACATATTCTAATCTTATTTCATATTATTTATTCCACTGTAAAACAAAAAAATTTGACAAAATAATCTTCTGCTCTAAACCATTTCTAACGAGTATTTTTCTCCTTTTAGACTTTTTCATGTCTGCACCAGCATTCAATCATTTGGTCAACTGTACCAGTTATTTACTTTATCAAGTTTACTTTTTATTTCTCCTACCCATTAAAATACAAATAGCTAGGAAACCGTAGTATTCTATGCTTCATTTTTTTACTGTTTTCATCTTACGAATATTCCATCACTCTTCTCAGTAATCTCAGTATAATAAGGCATCTCATTAGTATTGATTATTTTTTCTAATCCCTATTATATTTAGCTAAATTTCAGATTAGCTATATATAAAATAGTAGATTTCAAAAAACTCCTAACATATAACAAGTAATTTTACTCCCTTACTATAAACTGAATCAAAAAAACATAGGTACTATAATGAGTTATGATAGAAATAGCGTAATCGATTTCCTAAGTCCATAGGAATCGCCCCCTTTCTTCATCTTCATTATAGCACCTATACATCAATTGTGCAAATAATATGATATTTTTTTATTAGTCCTCAGACAAGCATATTATAGAGCGTTTCGTTACCATTTAAGTTAATATAAGCTGGATCAAAACCTTCCATTCGACGAATCAAGCCTGCATAATCATGCTTATCTGCCAAGGCAATCCCAATCAATACTGGGCCTGTCCCCTTGCTAGCTCGTTTGATATACTCAAAACGTGTGATATCATCATTTGGCCCCAAGATATCATTTACAAACTCACGCAAAGCCCCCGGACGCTGTGGAAAATTAACCACAAAGTAATGCTTGATCCCATCATAAATCAAGGCACGCTCTTCCATTTCCGGCATACGGTTGATATCATTATTTCCTCCAGAAATGATACAACAAATGGTTTTCCCCTTGATATATTCAGCCAAAACCTCTAAAGAAGCGATACTAGCAGCTCCAGCAGGTTCTGCGACAATCCCTTGCTTAGAGTAGAGGTCAATCAAGGTTTCAGAAATCAATCCCTCATCGACACCTACTAAGGTTTGAACATGTTGACGAGTTGCTTCATAGGTCAACTGACCTACCTTTTGCACAGCAATCCCATCCGCAAATTTGTCAATTTCTGTGAGTTTGACAGGCCCACCAGCTTCAAAGGCTGCCTTCATGGAAC
The DNA here is from genome assembly GCF_047464965.1 of Streptococcus mitis. GTDB lineage: Bacteria > Bacillota > Bacilli > Lactobacillales > Streptococcaceae > Streptococcus > Streptococcus mitis_DU. Next base: position 265,049 of record NZ_JASHAT010000001.1, on the reverse strand, counting down.
GTGCCCCATTAGCCTCTACTCCGATGACTTCAATTTCTGGACTTGTTTCCTTGATATAGGTAGAAACCCCAGCAATGAGACCACCACCTCCAACAGGAACTAAGACAGCATCAAAATCAATTGATTCTTTTCGAGCTTCTTCTAAAATCTCATAAGCAACTGTCCCTTGACCCGCTTGAACATGGGCATCATCAAAGGGATCAATAAAGGTACGATTTTCAGAAACTGTAAATTCTTGAGCTGCTTTGGCTGAGGCATCAAAGGTATCCCCAACTAGTTTAATGGTTACAAAATCCCCACCAAAAAAGCGAACTTGTCCAATTTTTTGTTGCGGAGTAGTAATGGGCATAAAAATAGTAGCAGGAATTTTCATTTCATTACAAGTATAGGCTACTCCCTGCGCATGATTTCCCGCAGAGGCACAGACTACCCCACGCTCACGCTCTTCCTTGCTGAGCTGCGAAATGGCATAATAGGCACCACGGATCTTAAAAGAACGAACACGTTGAGCATTTTCCTTTTTCAAATAAATCTTAGCACCATACTTCTCCGATAAATAATGGTCGTAATCCAGTGGGGTATTCACAACCACACCGTTCAAGACTTTATGAGCCTTGATGATATCTTTTGAACTTAACATCAATTTCTCCTAGACTATTTCAAACTTATCGTAATCCATCTTTTAAAAAGAGATGAATTGATTATAAAAGCGAGTTAGTCCCCCAACTCGCCTTCACCTTAATTTCTATCAATTAGTTATAGATTTTGAATGCATCATCGTCGTTTTTACCAACGAATGGCATTGCTTTACGCAATTCTGCACCAACTTTTTCAATTTCAAGGTTAGCTGCTTGTTCACGGTAAGCAGTCAATTTTGGACGTCCAGCTTTATAGTCATTTACAAAGTCATTTGCAAATTTACCATTTTGGATGTCTGCCAAGACAGCTTTCATGTTTTCTTTAACTTGCTCAGTAATCACACGTGGGCCTGATACATAGTCACCGTATTCAGCAGTGTTTGAAATAGATTGACGCATTTTCTTGAATCCACCTTCGTAGATCAAGTCAACGATCAATTTCATTTCGTGAAGAACTTCAAAGTAAGCCAATTCTGGAGCGTATCCTGCTTCTGTCAAGACTTCAAAACCTGCTTCGATAAGGGCAGTCAAACCACCACAAAGTACAGCTTGTTCACCAAACAAATCTTCTTCAGTTTCTTCTTTGTATGTTGTTTCAAGAAGACCTACACGTGCAGCTCCAACACCTTTACACCAGTCCATAGCAATGTTTTTAGCATTTCCTGTTGCATCTTGGTAAACTGCGTAAAGAGCTGGAACACCAAATCCTTCTTCGTAAGTACGGCGTACCAAGTGTCCTGGTCCTTTAGGAGCACACATGAAGACATCTACATCTGCAGGAACTTTGATAAATTCAAAGTGAATGTTGAAACCATGAGCAAATCCAACTGCGTTTCCAGCTTCCAAGTTTGGAGCGATTTCTGCTTCGTACAATTCTTGTTGGATTTCGTCTGGTGCCAAAATCATGATAACGTCAGCCAATTTAGTTGCTTCTGCTACTGTGTAAGTGTCAAATCCATCTTCTTTTGCTTTGTCAAAAGATTTACCTGGACGTACACCGATGATGACATCACGACCTGAGTCACGCAAGTTTTGAGCATGCGCATGTCCTTGTGAACCATAACCGATAACGGCGATTTTTTTACCGTCAAGTGCTGCTACTTTAACATCTTTTTCATATTCCATTTGAACTGCCATAGTTTTTTCTCTCTTTTCTATTATTTATTGCCTTTTAGGCTGGATTAACAAATTTAAGTTGGATTTTTAATCACGGGTAAATCCAGTGGCACCCGTTCGAGCAATATTGCGAATACCGTATGGTCGAATGACTCGCAACAGAGCTTCACTCTTTTCAGCATTTCCTGTCATCTGAATGGTAATCGAGCTTGGCGCTACGTCTACCACCGTTGCACGGAAAGGTTGAATAATCGCTAGAATCTCAGCGCGCTTCTCAGCTGGCGCTGACATCTTAACCAAAATCACCTCGCGCTCCAAATGAGGCTTGTCTGTAATATCACGAATGCGAATCACATCAATCTGACGATTGAGCTGTTTGATAATTTGCTCCACCTCATCATGTGAAGCAACATCAATAATAATGGTGATCCGCGATACATTCGGATCTTCTGTTGCTCCAACAGAGATACTTTCGATATTAACCTGACGACGAGACAGAACGCCAGTAAAGCGATTGAGGACTCCTGAACGATTTTGTAGTTTTGCTGTTAACATTCTACGCATGGAACTTCACCCCCAACATCTCATGATTACTCTTACCAGCTGGTACCATTGGTAACACCTGTTCCTTACGAGAAATATCTACCTCGATTAGCATAGGAACATTCTCAGTGATGACTTCAAGGTCTTGAGCCAAGGTCTCAGGATTGTCAAACTTATAGTTTTTAATGCCATAAGCTTGTGCCATCAATTGGAAATCAGGAAGGGTATCAAAGACTGACTCTGACGTTCTACCTTCATAGAAGGATTCCTGCCATTGGCGAACCATTCCAAGTGAGTGGTTGTTCAGCATAACCACCTTGATTGGCACCTTGTAAATGTTCAAAATAGCCAATTCCTGGTTAGTCATTTGGAAACCGCCATCCCCAACAAACAAGACTACTTCCTTATATGGGTTAGCAATTTTAGCTCCAATTGCTGCTGGAATTCCAAATCCCATGGTTCCCAAACCACCTGAAGTCACTAACTGACGTTCATTTTGGTAGGGATAATACTGAGCTGTCCACATTTGGTGTTGACCAACGTCTGTTACCACAATGGCATCTCCGTTAGTTAATTCACCAATTCGTTCAATAACAGCTTGCGGTTGAACTACACGCTCTTTCTTATCATAAGAACGAACGCGGTTCTTGTCTTTAGTGACTTTTTCAATCCATTTTTCAGTATTGTTATGAACTGTTGGTTCGGCCAGCAACATTTGCAAGGCTTTCTTAGCATCTCCAACTACAGGAATATCTGCACTGATAATCTTGCCAATCTCGGCTGGGTCAATATCAATGTGGGCAACCTTGGCATTCTTAGCGAAGGTCTTAGGATTCCCCGTCAAGCGGTCATCGAAACGGCAACCAATACTAATCATAAAGTCCGCTTCCGTCATGGCAATATTAGCTGCGAATGACCCGTGCATGCCTCCCATTCCAAGGAAGAGTGGATGACTCGTTGCAATCGTTCCTTGTCCCAAAAGACTGGTTACCACTGGAATTTGATAGCGTTCTGCAAATTCATTTAATTCTGCAGCTGCTTCAGCATAACTAATCCCACCGCCAGCTAGCAAGACTGGCTTTTTAGCCTTGGATAATTGCTTCAAGATTTTCTTGATTTGCATATCATTTGGCTCAAGAGTCGGTTGATAACTTGGTAGGTTCACTTCTGGTGAATAGATGAAGTCCGTTTCTAAAGCAGATACGTCTTTAGGTAGGTCAATTACAACTGGCCCTGGTCGACCTGTAGTTGCGATATGGACAGCTTCCGTAATGATACGCGGAATATCAGCTGTCTCACGAACTTGATAATTGTACTTAGTGATTGGCATGGTAATTCCCACGATGTCTGCCTCCTGAAAGGCATCCTTCCCAATCCCCGCTCGCGCCACTTGACCTGTAAAGACCAAAAGGGGAACACTATCGCTCATGGCATCTGCAATTCCTGTAATGGCATTTGTTGCTCCCGGTCCGCTAGTGACGACGGCAACACCCAACTTTCCAGTTGATTTAGCATAACCTTCAGCTTCATGCAGACAGCCTTGCTCATGGCGTCCTAGAATGTGGCGAATGCCTTTAAAATTATATATCGCATCATAAAAAGGCAAGACCGCACCACCAGGATAACCAAAGATGGTATCAATTCCTAAATCACGAAGTGTTTCCAAAACTAGGTCCGACCCCGTCTTAGGAGATTCTAAACTGATTTTCTCCATTGTTCCCCTTTCTCTTCTCTTAAAAATAACTTGTTTCTATCATACCATTTTTTCAAAATTTTTCAAGAGAAAAGAAGAAATTTTCTGAATTTTCTATTTTAACGTTTATTTATGAATGTTATTTTTGTTTTTATTAAAAAGATACCGATTTCATTTACTAAAAAAGAAAAAAGAACTGATTTCTCAGTTCTTCATTAATCTTATTCCACACTGAATAGGTATGGGTAAACAGGTTGTTGACCTTGGTGAATCTCGACTTCAACGTCTTCGAATTCTTCTGCGATTTCTTGAGCAATTTCATTGGCAAGTTCTTCGCTTCCATCTTCACCGACATAGAAGGTTACAATTTCACTATCTTCATCCAACATATGTTTCAATGTTTCTGTCAAGGTTTGGTGCATGTCAGGGTTTGACACAAGAATTTTCCCATCAACCATACCAAGATTATCGTTTTCATGGATTTCTAAACCATCAATGGTTGTATCACGAACGGCTGTTGTGACGCTTCCGCTAACGACATCTCTAAGGGCTGCAGTCATACGCTCTTGATTTTCTTCAATTGACTTGCTTGGATCAAAGGCAAGAAGACTTGTCAAACCTTGAGGAAGAGTACGAGTCTCTACCACTACTGCTGGTTGCTCCAAAACTTCTGCTGCAGATTGAGCTGCCATGAAGATGTTTTTGTTGTTTGGCAGGAAGATGATGTTACGAGCGTTGACCTGTTCAACAGCCTTGATAAAGTCTTCTGTTGAAGGGTTCATGGTTTGACCGCCTTCGATAACATAATCCACACCTTGAGAACGGAAGATATCTGCTAGACCTTTACCAGCAACGACAGCAATCAAAGCATATTCTTTTTCTTCAGCTGGTTTGCTAACTTGAGCAGCTTCTTTTTCAACCTGCGCTTCGTGTTGGTTACGCATATTGTCAACTTTTACCTTGACCAAGCTACCATATTTGAGACCTTCTTGCATAACAAGTCCTGGATCTTCTGTATGGACATGGACTTTGACAATTTCATCATCATTGACAACAAGGAGAGAATCCCCGAGTTCATTCAAGTAGTTACGGAATTCGTCGTAGTCAAAATCTTTGGCATAGGTTGGACCTTGCTTAAGAGCTACCATAATTTCAGTACAGTAACCAAACGTGATGTCCTCAGTCGCTACGTGACCAGCCACAGACTTATGATGCTCTGCATTGATCATCTCACTCATGTTGGCAGGAGTCGCTACAAAGTCCTCAGATGCAATATATTCGCCAGTAAGGGCTGAAAGGAAACCTTCATAGATGAAGACCAGTCCTTGACCACCTGAATCCACAACGCCAACTTCTTTCAATACTGGAAGCATGTCTGGCGTTTTAGCTAGTGCTGTTTTAGCACCTTCCAAGGCTGCGCGCATGACTTCAACAGCGTCATCTGTTTGCTCAGCTTTTTTCTTCGCACCAATAGCTGCCCCACGAGAAACTGTCAAAATCGTTCCTTCAACTGGTTTCATCACTGCCTTATAAGCAACTTCTACACCTGATTGGAAGGCAAGGGCCAAGTCTTGACCTGTTAATTCGTCTTTATCCTTGATGGCTTGTGAAAATCCACGGAAAAGCTGAGACGTAATAACGCCTGAGTTTCCACGCGCACCCATCAAAAGACCTTTAGCAAGAATGCTCGCTACCTCGCCAACTGTAGAAGCTGGCTTGTCTGCAACTTCTTTAGCTCCATTTTCAATGGTCATTCCCATGTTTGTTCCAGTATCTCCATCTGGAACTGGAAAGACGTTTAATGAATTGACATATTCAGCTTGCTTATTCAAGCGAGTTGATGCAGCCTGCACCATTTCTTGAAATAAGCTAGTAGTAATTTTTGACACGGTTATTCTCCTACAACTTTGATATTTTGAATGTAGACATTTACAGTCTGAGCAGTAATTCCAAGTTGGTTTTCCAAACTAAAACGAACACGCTCTTGAATGTTTTTTGACACTTCGCTAATCTTTGTTCCGTAGCTCAACACGGTATATACATCAACTGCAATACTGCCATCTTCGGCCGCCTTTACGACGACACCTTTAGAATAATTTTCCTTACCTAGAAGGGCTTGGAAATTATCTTTGAGGGCATTTTTACTAGCCATACCGACCACACCAAAAATTTCAGTTGCTGCTCCACCTACGACGGTTGCAATCACTTCATCTGTTAGTTCGATTTGACCATCTTTTGTATTAATTTTTACAGTCATCCTTTTTACCTCAACTAGTTGATACTCTATTTTATCATATTTCAGCCCAAGTGTAAAAGCAGAATACTGTATCAGCGGATATTTACTCTATTTTTCAAATGATTTTATATCTACAGTAAAAGAAAAAAGACCCTAAGGTCTCCTTACTTTTATTATTAAACGCGTTCAACTTTACCTGATTTCAAAGCACGAGCTGAAGCCCAAACTTTTTTAGGTTTACCATCGATAAGAACAGTAACTTTTTGAAGGTTTGGTTTTACGGCACGTTTTGTTTGGTTCATCGCGTGTGAACGGTTGTTTCCTGATACAGTCTTACGACCTGTAAAGTAACATACTTTAGCCATTTGTGTTTTCCTCCTATTAGATCTAATATAGCGGATGTGCTAGCACCACATACTGTACTATGTTATCACACTTTCTCTGTTTTGGCAAGGGGATTGAAAGATTTTTTTATTTAACGTAAACAACTCCTAATTTCCCAAAAGCCACATCTCCACGGATAATCAAGGTTTTGCTGGTTGGCGCTAGAGAAGTATCTGCCTTGGCTACGCCACAGAAAGTTTCTACCTTTAAATCAACTCCCCAATGTTTAGGAACATAGATAACTGCATTCCCAAAACCGACTTCCACTTTCAGAGTTGCGCTATCTCCTAAAATCTCTGCATTGTCATAATATATCTTGGCATTTCCAAAACCAACTTCTACTTGGTCGTCTACCAATTCTTGATTTTGCTTGTAGAAAGTCCCAGTCCCAAAAGCAACTTCCTTATCTGTAAGAATGGTCTTTTTACCATCATACCACCATTTTTTCCCATTCCAAGTTCTGTTAGAATGAGTGAGTGCGCTGACACCCATTACGATTAAAATACTTGCCCAGAACAATGACTGATTGGGAATTGGTAAAATGCCATAAAAGTGGTTAGCAATCATTAAGGCTACTAGAGCTGTAAAAGAGGCTGAAGTTAAGTGACGACGCAACAAAGCTCCAACTGATTGATAGGCAAAAAATGCAATACCAAGCAAGGGCCAAATTTGCCCACCGAATGAAGGGATTCCAAAATTTCCTTGTAATAATATTAAAGCTGCCAATACTAGCAACACAATACCAAATGCTTTCTTTTTCATGTTCTTACCTCATGTTTCTTAGATTTTCTTTTAGGAGGGATTGGTAATGCCGTGAGACATGAACCTCCTTGTGAGTCTGATAAAAGGAAATGGTGCCCGTTCCTGAAAAGGATTTGTCCACCGAGTAAACCTGACGGATATTTGCAATAGTCGACTTGGATACCCGACTAAAATAGCGAGGAAGGATAGCCTCTAACTCATAGAGTTTAAGCCGAACCTCGTAGGCATCTTTCTGGGTATGGGCATAAATCTTGCTACCTTCCGTCTCAAAGAAGAGAATTTCCGACAAATCCAGATAATATTCGCCCGTCCCCTTGTAAAAAATCAACCGAGGAGACTTGGACTCTTGCAAGAGGCTCTGTAAATACGCAATCTCATCTGTCAAAGCCGCTGCCTTGATGACAATTTCAGTTTCCTCTAAATTGCTGTCAATTTCAATTCGTAACTTCATTCCATCTCCTTTCTGACTCTACTATATCAAAGGGAAAATAAGAAAACAAGAGCAAAAAAGCAAGTGGCTACTTTAGACTCGTAAGTGGTTGTATGGCCACCTTAACTTACAGGTCAAAATAGAAAGAAAATCACACCCCACACAAGAGCACAAATATAGCCAACCACTACATCCTTGGGAAAATGCACTCCACCTAAGACTCTCACTAGACCGAGGAGGGCTGACAAGACCAACAAGATAACCCCTACAGATAAACTAGCATGTAAGCAAGCCATGGAGATAATGGTTGCTGAGAAGACATGACGACTGGGCATAGACTGACCAGGACTGTCTCTGTCTAGTAGCGATACAATTTCCCAAACTTCATAAGGCCTAGGGGCATTGATTTTCTTACGAAGAAGGGACAAAATCACAAAACCTGATGCAGGGATAAACACATAGATCAAGACCTGTTTCCCAAATCCTTCTCGGAAATAGATAGTGGTTAACAAGGTCAGATAAACTATAGGCATAACTACTGTCATGAAGCGATTAAAAGTTCTTAACAAGCTCAGAAGAAAGGGCTCATTTTTAATGTTACCAGCAATGTGGTCATACCACTCTTGATAATTTTTCATATATTTTCTCATCACTTACTCAAATTTTGCTTATAGGGAAGCACTTGTCTCTAGTATAGTTCAGAAAAAGAAGGCCGTCAAGCCTTCTTTGGGTTTATTCTTCTGCTTCGTCTTCTGTAAATTGACTGTTGTAGAGGTCAGCGTAGAAACCAGCTTGCGCCATCAGCTCATCATGATTGCCTTGCTCTATGATATTGCCATCTTTCATGACAAGAATCAGATCCGCATTACGGATGGTTGACAAGCGGTGGGCGATGACAAAGGAAGTTCTGCCCTCCATCAAACGATCCATAGCTTTCTGAATCAATTCCTCTGTACGGGTATCAACAGAAGAAGTCGCCTCATCTAGGATTAGGAGTGGCGCATCTTTCAGCAAAGCACGAGCAATAGTTAAGAGTTGTTTTTGCCCGACAGACAAGGTCACTGTATCATCCAAGACAGTATCATAACCATCTGGCAGGGTCATGATAAAGTGGTGAATCCCTACAGCCTTGCTGGCTTCAATCACACGCTCATCACTAATACCTGTTTGGTTATAGATGAGATTGTCGCGAATGGTTCCTTCAAAGAGCCAAGTATCCTGTAAGACCATTGAAAAGGCATCGTGTACTTCCGAACGCTTCATATCCTTGGTATCCACACCATCGATACGGATACTTCCCTTATCAATCTCATAGAACTTCATCAAAAGATTGACAATGGTTGTCTTACCAGCTCCGGTCGGTCCGACAATCGCAACCTTTTGACCTGCATGAGCGGTCGCAGAAAAGTCATGAATAATGGTTCGCTCTGGTGTATAACCAAAGGAGACTCGATCAAAGACTACTTGACCTTTCATATCGCTCAATTGTCTTTCTTTATAGGATTCGTCTTCCATTTCCTCTTCAGCTAGGAATTCGAAGACACGTCCCATGGCTGCACTAGCCTGCTGAAGACTAGTAACCCCTTGGGCGATTTGTGAAAGAGGCTGAGAAAAGATACGAACGTAGGCCATAAAGGCCACGATAATCCCGATACTGATCTGCCCATTCAGAGCCAAGGCTGCACCGACGATAATCACTAAGGCATAACTAAAGTTCCCAATGAACATCATAATCGGCATCATAATCCCTGAAATAAACTGAGATTTCCAGATACTGTCATACAGACGATGGTTTAATTTCGCAAACTCTTCTTTCGTACTTTCGATGGCATTGTAACTGGTCACCACATTATGGCCAGAGTACATTTCTTCCACATAGCCATTGACAGCTGCTAAATCTTGTTGCTGACTCTTAAAAAATCCCTGTGATTTGCCCATAAAGACGGACACGAAAGCAAAACCAATAAGGGTTGAAACAACCGTCACCAAGGCTAAAATCCAGTTCATCCCAAACATGGTTACCAAAACTGCCAAGACCAATAAACTAGATGAAAGAACTGTTCCCAGACTTTGATTAAGGGACTGGGCTGCAGTGTCAACGTCATTGGTTACACGAGACAAGGTATCCCCTTGAGAATGTCCATCAAAATATCTCAATGGTAGGCGATTGATTTTCTCTGCAATGGCTCTTCTCAAACGCTCTGAAAAACGTTGAATGACTGTTGTAAACAGAAAGGCCTGCAAATAATTTGATAGAAGTCCAATCACATAAATCACGGCCAAAAAACTACCAATAGCTGCAACTGCCGCTACATCCACACTTGTTTCCAAACCACTAGCAATAATATTAGTCATTTCCTTGATGCGGGTTGGCCCATATACAGTAATGATATTAGATAGGATTGTTGCTAGAAAGGCTATCAGAAGGGCAAACTGGAGACCTGCAAGATAGGGTTTACTCTGTTTCCAGAGAGACATTTTTTTATTTTCCATGTTCCAATTCCTCCTTCGATAATTGTGAATAGGCAATTTCTTGATAAACTTCGTTATTAGCTAGAAGTTCCTTGTGGGTGCCTTGTCCCACGACTTTACCTTGATCCAAGACCAAAATCAAATCTGCATCCATAATGGTTGAAATACGCTGTGCGACGATGAGCTTGGTCATAGATTTTGTTTTCTCTGCTAGCTCTTGGCGTAGGACACGGTCTGTCTTGTAATCCAAGGCTGAGAAGGAGTCATCAAAGATGAGAATTTCTGGCTTCCGAGCCAAGGCACGCGCAATGGCCAGACGCTGTCTTTGTCCACCTGAGAAGTTGGTTCCTCCTTGAGCTACTTCTGACTCCAAGCCAGCTTCCTTGTCTTCGATAAAGTTCTTAGACTGGGCCAATTCCAAGGCTTGCCACATAGCTTGTTCACTAAGCGGTGTTTCTTGACTATGTCCAAAGTCTAGATTGCCCTTGACATCACCTGAAAAGAGTACAGCTTTTTGTGGTATATAACCGACCTTATTGCGCAAATCTTCCAAACCGTAATCTTGAACATTAACTCCGTCCACTAGAATTTCTCCTGCTGACACATCGTAGAAACGTGGAATCAGATTAACTAGAGTTGATTTACCAGAACCTGTTGACCCAATAAAGGCCACTGTTTGACCAGCTTCTGCTCTAAAGCTAACATGCTCGATAACTGCCTCCGAATTTGCCGCATAGCGGAAGGTCACATCCTTAAATTCGACCTGACCTTTGAGGTTTTCATCAGCCAGCTGCACTTGAGCAGGGTTTTGAATAGAAGAATGCAAATCTAAAACTTGATTAATCCGCTTAGCAGAGACCATAGTTCGGGGAAGAACGATGAAGAGTGCTCCCATGAGAAGGAAGCCCATGACAACCTGCATAGCATAAGACATGAAAACAATCATGTCACTAAAGAGAGGCAGACGCGCTATCGGAGCAGCGTCGTTAATCACATAGGCCCCAATCCAGTAAATCGCCACACTCAAACCACTTGAAATCCCCATCATGATAGGGTTCAAAATAGCCATAAGACGGTTGACAAACAAATTCAAGCGTGTCAATTCATCATTTGCTGATGCAAATTTTTCATTTTGGTAATCCTCTGCATTGTAGGCGCGAACGACACGAATACCTGTTAAACTCTCACGAGTGATACTGTTCAGTTTATCTGTCAGCCCCTGAATCAAGGACTGTTTTGGAAAGGCTAGCGTCATCAAAACTGTCGTCATCAGGACGTTGACAATCACTGCCACAAGTACGGCCCAGAGCCAGTATTCTGAATGGCCTAAAATCTTCCCGATAGCCCAGATAGCCATAATCGGACCACGCGTTACCACTTGCAAGCCCATGGTAATCAACATTTGAACTTGAGTAATGTCATTGGTAGTACGCGTCAAGAGACTGGGAATAGAGAATTTCTTAATCTCTGTCTGCGAGTAATCCAAAACTCGGTTAAAAATATCACTTCTCAACCTACTAGTATAAGAAGCCGCCACTCGGGATGCAAAAAATCCAACTGCAACTACGGACAAGAAGGCAAGAAAGGACATTCCCACCATCATGCTTGCCGGCTGCCACAACTCATCTAAATTAGTTCCTTGACTACCTAGCAAATCCGTAATTTTCGAGATATAGGTCGGCACTTCCAACTCTAGATAGACCGAAAAACAAGTAAAGAGAATGGCTAGTAAAATCATCCCCCATTCTTTTCTACTAATTCGTTTGGCTAATTTCTTCATTCTCTCCTCCTATCTTCTCAACATTTTCTTGCAACTGACCGAGGACCTTTTCAAAGATTGCCAAGTCTGACTTTGAAACACCATCTAGCAGACTCTGATCAATGCGTTCAAAGAAGGCCTTAACCTGCTTCATTTGAGAACGCGATTTGTCCGTCAGACGAACAAATTTAGCCCGCTTATCAACAGGACTCGCCTCCAATTCCACCAAACCATTTTGCACCATACGCTTGACTAGATTACTAGCAACAGACTTAGTAATATTGAGTTCCTGCTCGATATCTTTAATCAAGACCAAGTCTTGGTTTTCTTCACGGCTATCCAAAAAACGCACCACCTGACCTTGCGGTCCACCCATAAATTCAATGCCACAATGTTTGGCTTCCTTTTGTACCATCAAATGAATCTGGTGACCAAAACGCTTAAAGACCAACATCGGTTTATCCATACTAACTCCTTTCTAACCATCGCATTTAGTTCTCCTGAGAACTAAATAAGTTTTCATGAGAACTATTTTACCACTTTGAAAAGAGATGTCAAGACAAAAGTTTCCATAAGAACTATTTTCTTGAATTAAAAAAATCCCAAGTGATTTTCTCACTTAGGATTATGTTTTCTAGGTTAAATGTCTATCTTGCAAGTTTTAGTTTTGCTTCAAAATCATTGATCACCTTTTGCAGATTGAGCCGTCCTCTGTAGATGCCATAACCAAACAAGAGCATGGCTAAGACACCCAGAAGGGCTAGGACAATTCCTGCAATCAGTGCTAATAGATTAGTCTCATGAAAGAAGTAAATCAGAACAAGACCGATACTGGCAATGACAAAGAAGAGAGTAAACCAGCGTCCTAGATTTTCAATCATATGCTTCTGGTAGTGAATTTCTGTTTCATAACCTTGAATCAATTCTTGTTCTGTCATGATTTTCTCCATTCTTTATTTAAGTCAAACAAATTGATACTAGACTAGTAGCATATCGGACTTACTGCCAGTCTGAAACTTGAGTAGGAATTAGTATTTCAGTTGAGGATCAAAGATGCCCAGTGCTACACCAATCAAAGCAATGACAACCAAGAGGAGCATAACAAGGTTTGGTGATACTTTTTTCTTGGCCATCAGCCACCAGCAAAGGGTGATAAAGCCAGCTGTTAAGAGACCTGGATAAACACCGTCAATCTTTTCTTGTAGCTTCAAGAAGGCTTCGCCATCAGCATTTTTCAGCTCTAATGAAGTCGTTACAGATACCCAAGTTGCAGCAACTGCCCCGATAACCATACCACCAATGACACTGATTGCCTTACGAAGCGCCTGTCCTTTAGGTCCTACAAGGAATTCAACCGCCTTGTCCCCTAATTCATAGCCTTTGAAGTAGGCAAAGCGCATACCGCCATAGATGAGAACATTCCATACAAGGATGTAGAAGAGAGCCCCGATAGGATTTCCGCCTTTTGAGAGGCCAAGGGCAATCCCCAGCAGAACTGGGATTAGGGTTCCGACAACCAATGAATCACCGATACCTGCGATAGGTCCCATGAGACCGGCACGCATACCATTGATAGTTTCGCCGTCAACAGCGTCTCCATTGGCACGCGCTTCTTCCAAACCAGCTGTAATCCCCACTACCAAAGCTCCGAGCTGAGGTTCTGTGTTGAAGAAAGCCGTATAGGTCTGCATAGCTTCTTTCTGCTCTGCTTTGTCTTTGTAGAGTTCTTCCACGATTGGTAGCATAGAGGTCAAGTAACCAAAAGTCTGCATATGCTCTTGAGAGAAGCAAGTCAAATGACCATAGTACCAATGGTGGAATGATTTCGCTAAAGTCTTTTTAGTTATTTTCTTTCTTTCAGCCATCTTAGATATCCTCCTCATCGTCATCAAAGTCAGCCCCACCAGCCGGCGCGGTCACACGAGCTGATTTGATTACTTCCAATTCATAGTAAATTACTGCAAAAATCAGTGAAACAACTGCACTGGCAACCAAATTAAGACCAAGTGACTTAGCCAAGGTGAAGCCCACAAAGAATGGGATAAAGTCAGCAGCCTTGGTAACGATTTGTTTCAAGAGAATGGCAATACCTACACATGGGAGAAGAGCTCCGACTGTAAAGAGGGATTTCATGATGAAGCCATCCATTGGCAGGTGGGTCTTCATCAGCTCAACCATATCGGGGCCAAACTTAGTGATAAGCATTGTTGGAAGGAAAGAGAAGACAAAGTGGGAAATCCAAGGATAAACCCAGTCAACAGCGTAAAGCTTTTTAAATTCGCCTTTTTCAACGGCTTTCCAGCCAATGTGCTGCCATAGCAGGTTTGTAGTGGCTGTTCCATAGAAGAGAACTGTACCGATAGTACCAACTGCTGCTCCGATTGGTGCAGCTGCTGCAGCAATAGCAGATTCAGACGTGATTCCTTTAGAATGAACAAATAAGATTGCGAGAGGAATCCCAATGTAAGAAATCGCCCGCACGTCAGCAGAAACTGTACCACCTGGTGTTACCAGAGCGATGTAGAGAACCTGAAGGGCTACCCCAACCATAATCCCTGTTGTTAAGTCTCCGAGAATCAGCCCGCTAATCAAGCCTCCGACCAGAGGACGTCCCAAAGTGTAGTTACCAATACTAGTACCACCCATACCAGGCATAGAAGCTAAACTAGCGAAAAGACCCAGTAAAGCGGCTTGCAGCCAAGAAATTGTCATAATAGACTCTCCTTTTCATTATTATAATTAAAAACCAAATTTAGACTTGAAATCGCTCCAATAACCGATGGAAACATCTGGTAGGAGCTGGAATTTGACTTTGTAGCCTGCTTTTTCTATCGCCTCAATCGCTTCTGCCTCTTCCTGGGTAATGGACTGGTTATTCCCCAGCTTAATAGCTCCAGGACGGTCATTAGCAGGGCCAATGATGATTTCCTTAACATCACCAGGTACAAAGCCTTGGTCCACTAGGATTTCTTTCATGTCCACAGGATTTTTCGTAATGAGGAAATAGCGGCTGTCTGACTCTGTGACCTTGCCTGATTTTTCCTTGAAGGCTTCCTTGGTCCAAACAAAAGTCTTCTTGTCAGAAGCTCCCTTGTAGGCCTGAATCAAAACCTTGTTTCCTGCTGCAGCATTATTTACTGCAATCAGGCCATCACAAGGGTATTCCTTGGCCCAGCGAGTGACTGTTTGACCGTGGATCATGCGGTCGTCAATCCGTACAAATGATACTGTCATCTTTAAAATCTCCTTTTATCTTTTAGAATGTATGACGGAAGTACTAAATGTCGTCTTCATCTTCTTCAGCTGCATCACTTACGACTTCAAATTCCTGCAAAGCAGCTGTAGCCTCGGAAAGGATAGCCTGAGCCAGATCTTTCCCGTCTAAGATGTCTTTCATAACCAAGCCAGTCAGTCCCATGGTCAGGTTCAAACCGCCCAAGATAACTGCTGAGTCGAGCTTACCTATGTCAGCTAAGACGCTCGCTGCTGTCGTCAGAGGACTGCCTCCTACAATATCAGCCAGAACTAAGACACTGTCATCAGTGCTTAAGCCATCTAAGGCCTGAGTAAAATCAACTGCAAAATCATCAACTGACTTGCCTTCCTGAAGACCAACCGCAATGACCTGATCCGTCTTGTCTCCGGCAAACATCTTCAAGGAACTCTGCACGCCTGCAGCCAGTCCCCCATGACTGACCAGTACAAGGTATTTCATCTTTCCTGCCTCCTTTTTCCTTCTAGCTCTTAGCCAAGTAAGGATTTATTGATGATTTTATTGTACAAGTTTTGGAATCGGTTTCATATTGTCAAATGTCACTTTGCCCAGATGACATTTGTCAGGAAACATATGACATTTGTCATATTTGTCTAGTCAGCTGTACCTTTCCTGCTCCTTTCAGAGCAAACAAAAAGAAAGCAGATTATTTTCCGCTTTCTATTTCTCTTTGAATGCTCGGCAAGGCACTGTCAATCTCTTGATTCTGCATAGCATTTTGAATCAGATAGTCCATCCGGTCCATGGTATGACGGTCTACTTCTAGACTGATGTCAATGATGGAGCGATTCATCATGTGGTCTAGCCTCTCAGAAGTCAAGGAATCCAAGCCAAAATCATCTGCCTGTAAGATTTCTCTAGCCTGTTGACTTTTCACCACAGATGGTAAGACTGAGGTCCCCTGCGATTTTTCAAACAAGGCCTGCTGGCTTTCTTTATCCTGTGACAGCAAGAGCATAAATTCCCAAGCCAGCTTCTCTTGCTTGGTATTGGAAGACATGGCAAAGAGCGAGGTCTTGACCTGTGTCCCCATCACCTGGCTATTAGCTGTTGGCATGGGGATACAGGTCCAAGAAAAGCTAGAATACTTGGCAACATGGTAAGGGTAAGGCTTGTAGGTCCGATACTGGGCCAGACTCATAGGATAGAAAGCCACCCGTCCCTCATCAAAGTCATTAGAAGTCACCTTATAGTGCTGGCTGAGCATATCTAGCTTGCTCATAAAGGCCAAGGCTTGGTGCATCTCTGCGCTGTCCACAGTGATACCGGATTTATCGGTAAGATGGCCGCCGTAAGCTACCAGAGCCTGCTGCCAAGTGTAATCCGTTATACCGTACTGATCCACCACACCATCGCCATTGGTATCCTTGGTTACTTTCTTGCAAATCTCATAGAAATCCGCCAGGGTCCATCCTGACTCAGGAATGCTAATTCCTTCTTTTTCAAGCAGGTCTTTATTGACACACATCATGATAGGATTGCTCTCAACTGGAAGGGTATAGCTGACTCCCTGATATTGCCCAGCTTCATAAGCCACTGGATAAAAAGCCTTTCGCTTATCATCCGTTAGGAGGGGATCCAAGGATTTAAGCGCGCCAGTCGAAGCCAACATGCTAAAGTCGTTTTCTGGCACCATAAAGAGATCTGGTTGCTCGCCTTTCAAGACTTGCTCTGCCAGCCAGTCAGCATAATCATCCTTGGGAATACCGCTTTCGTAAACGACCTTGACAGGAGGATGCGTCTTTTCAAATCTTTTAATCAGGCTGTCCAAGACCTTGTTTTCGCGACTGTTAGGCACATCCCAGCTAGAACCAGCATAGACCCCGATACGCAGGACTTTGTCCTGAGCTGAAGCCCAAAATACAAAAGCCAGAGCAACAGATATAATCAGGACAACCAGCAGGGACAAATTTCTCAATCTCCACTTCATTTGTCGCCTTCCTTACTAAAATCTCTCTGGGTGACTCCAGTCTGTACGGCCCAGATAGCCAGTTGGGTCCGGTCACGCAGGTTGAGCTTGGCTAGGATACCCGATAGATAATTACGGACTGTCCCTTCTGATAGAAAGAGTTTGGCTGCAATTTCCTTATTAGAAATCCCAAAGCTAATCTGCTGGATAATCTTCCACTCCGTCCGGTTCATGTCCTCCACATTTTCCTCTGTCACTGTGATGGCAAAGTTGGACTGGGCCATCTGTGAAAAGATTTTGAAGACCTTGGTGGCAATATTGGGATTGATCATAGCTCCGCCTCGATAGACTGTCTGAATAGCTTCATGAAGTTCTTCTGTCGAAACCCCTTTAAGAATATAACCAGATGCACCGTATTTGAGAGCTGAGAAGATAAATTCATCATCGTCAAAGGTCGTCAGGATGATAATCTTGACATCTGGATACTGCTCCTTGACAGCCTTGGTACAGAGAACACCATCCATGACTGGCATGCGAATATCCATCAAAATCACATCTGGGCGCACCCGATGAAGCTTTTCCAGCACTTCCTTGCCGTCTCCGACCGTCCCGACTACCTCAATATCTGCGTGGGCAGACAGAATGATTTGCAGAGACTCGCGAATCAAGGCCTGATCGTCTGCTATTAAAACCTTAATCATGTCTTCCTCCTATTTTTGGAATTTTGATATGCGTGTAGAAACCGTCCCGATTTTCAAAGCGGACGCTTCCGCCAATAATCATTAGGCGCTCCTGCATCTGCTTGAGGCCATAGCCATAGTAGAGTTCATCAAAGCCAACACCATCATCCTGAATGGTCATTACATAAGCTTCTTCTTCCTCTAGTAGCTCAATCCAGATAGTCTTGGCATGACCATGGCGGACAGAGTTGGTAATCGACTCCTGGATCACCCGGAAGACAATGTCTTCCTTGGCAATATCCAAGTCAATATTATCCCATTTGTAGAGGAGATGAATCTCCAAGTTGGAGATGGCTTCATACTCACGGATAATCTTAATCAGAGCTTCCTTCAAAGTGTTATTTTCCAGAGCTCCCGGGCGCATCTTATTGAGCGAGCCGCGGACATCACGGATACCATCTCGAACAACGACAGAGACATTATTAAGCTGCTCCTTAGCTCGGTTGGTGTCAATATCAACCAAGACCTTGACCGCATCAATACCAGCTGAAATACCCGTCAGGGCATGACCTAATGTATCGTGAATCTCTCTGGCAATCCGCTTCCGCTCTCGATCTTCTGCTATTTTCTCAGACAAAGCCAGGTAAGAGTTCAGCTCGCGATTGGCTTGAAAAGCCATGCGAAGCTCTTCCTCAATACGATGGCGCTCCGTAATAGCCGACAAGATATAGAATAGCAAGGAAATCATAAAGACGACAATATTAAGCGAGTAGAGAAAGTTCTTGCCAAATAAGAGCAAAAAGCGTACAGACTCAGGATAAAAACGAATATAGGTATCCAAAGACGGCAGCTTGATAAAGAGCGACATGAGGTTATAGTTGGACAAGAGCAGCATGCCAAAGCTCAAAATAATGAAAGAAAACCAGTACTTCTTGTCCTTGGAAGCATTGAACTCCTTAGAGCCATAGAAAATATCCGCAAACACCAAGAGAATCAAGCCATTGTAGGACGAGTGCAAGACGGAAAAGATGACCAGCATGAGCAGGATTTCAATAATGGTCGCCTTGTCATAGACGGACAGCTGATTGGGGTGGCGCTCCCGATAGTACATGACTAAAAGCAGACAGGCATACAGGCTAATGGATACCCAGAAGATTAGGCTAGGAGAGCCCGGAATGGCATCCAAACGCTCCAAAAGCGAGTGACTGAAGCCCTTAGCCGCTACATAGTTGGTCGCAAAGAGATAGATGGATGCATTATAGACAATGGCAAACAGATTGATGACCATTAAGGCGATTTTGCTATAAAAGATACTTTTTTGAGGTCTCATTATTGCCACCCTGTAACTGTGTATTGACTGATATTATCTCTATTAACCAGATGAACAGGAATCAGGTATTGGCTGTCGTAGGATTTCCCCTCCTGCATCAGCTCAATTACCTGTGCCACCTTGCGTCCCATCTGAATGGGCGATTGGGCCACGGTTCCCTCTATATCGCTAGTCGTAGCCAAAAAGTTTTTGATATCAGGCGATCCATCCACGCCGTAGATGGAGATTTTCTTATCAAGACCTTGATTTTTAATAGCAGCCAAGGCCCCGATAGCTGCCCGATCATTGAGCGCCATGACTACATTAAAGTCCAATCCTTCGTCTAAGGCACTTTTTACTTGCGGCATGCTTTCCTCTGTCTGGCCTAGTGTTTCTTTCTGGGAAATAATCTTGTAGCTAGGCTGTTTTTCAATCGTATCAATAAATCCCTGAATCCGGTCCATAGCAGAGACGGCATTGCGGTGCTCTAGAAGGAGAATATTAGCAGAAGGCAAGCGCTTCATCATGTCCTGGGCAATCAGGACGCCTGCTTGGTAGTTATCCGACACAATAGTCGTATCCACTTTTACATCCTGACTGATAGGCGCATCCACTACGATGATTTTAATCCCAGCTTTCTTGGCCTTTTGAAGAGAGGAAATGATACTTGGACTATTACTTTTTACCGGATTGATAACAATGACATCAACCTTTTCTCGGACAAAAAAGTCAATCTGCTGGCTCTGCTTGCCCTCACCCAGCTCAGGATCCCGCACGTAAAGCCGGCTGCCCTGCTGGTTGGTTTTCTTCTCCAGCTCCGCATTTAAGATCTTATAAAAATCATTATTCATGGTCATGTAGGTTGCCCCAATCTTGACCTGCTTCTCATCTGGCAGAACGCCCTTGAAATAAACAAAAAACAAAGCAAAAATAAGCAGAATGGAAAGTGGCCAGAGAGCCTTCTTCTGATAATGCTGACCCCGTTTTTTGACGTTAGCTGCTACCATTTTTCACCCCCTATGCCGTAAGCGCCTTTATGAAACATATAGG
Source organism: Streptococcus mitis (assembly GCF_047464965.1). GTDB lineage: Bacteria > Bacillota > Bacilli > Lactobacillales > Streptococcaceae > Streptococcus > Streptococcus mitis_DU. The sequence goes on along the minus strand of NZ_JASHAT010000001.1, from coordinate 244,794 downwards.
ATTATTATATTACAAAACCGCCAAAAAGCAAAATCTTTCCAAAATGATTATCATAAAAAAGGCGCGACAGAATCTAAAAATTCATTGATTTTTGATTCTTGGTCCCACCTCGGCAATCATAATTAAACTTTTAAAAGCTTGAGAGAAATAGAATTCAGTCAAACAGATCTTGCATCTTACAAAACTGAATGCTGATTTTTTAGAGCTAGGTCATTTCCCAGCCCTTACTTCTTTTTTAAAATGGAAGTTCCTCTTCTTCCAACTCTAGATAAACCGAAAAGCAGGTAAAGAGAATGGCTAGTAAAATCATACCCCATTCTTTTCCACTAATTCATTTGGCTAATTTCTTCATTCTCTCCTCCTATCTTCTGAACATTTTCTTGCAACTGACCGAGAACCTTTTCAAAGATTGCCAAGTCTGACTTTGAAACACCATTTAGCAGACTCTGATCAATTCGTTCAAAGAAGGCCTTAACCTGCTGCATTTGAGAACGCGATTTGTCCGTCAAACGAACAAACTTAGCCCGCTTATCGACAGGACTCGCCTCCAGCTCCACCAAACTATTTTGCACCATACGCTTGACCAAGTTACTAGCAACAGACTTGCTAATATTGAGTTCTTGTTCAATATCCTTGATGAGCGTTAATTCTTGTTCATGCTCACGCCAACCTAAAAAACGCAGAACTTGTCCTTGAGGTACACCCATAAATTCAATACCACAACGTTTGGCTTCCTTTTGTACCATCAGATGTACCTGGTGTCCAAAACGTTTTAAAACCAACATCGGTTTATCCATACTTACTCCTTTCTAATCATTGCATTTAGTTCTCCTAGGAACTAAATAAATTTCCGTGAGAACTATTTTCTTGATTAAAAAAATCCCAAGTGATTTTCTCACTTAGGATCATATTTTCTATGTTAAATTAGAAGCCGTCTACGTTTGTGTAGATTTTTTGTACATCTTCGTCGTCTTCAAGGACGCTATAAAGTTTTTCAAAAGTTTCAAGGTCATCGCCTGACAATTCCACTTCTGACTGAGGAATCATTTCCAATTCTGTCACTTGGAATTCTTCGATACCTGACTCACGAAGGGCAACGATAGCCTTGTGAAGGTCAGTTGGAGCTGTGTAAACAGTAATTGTTCCTTCTTCTGCTTCTACATCGTCCACATCCACATCTGCTTCTAACAATTGCTCAAAGACTGCATCTGCATCTTCACCAGCAAATACGATAACACCCTTGTTGTCAAAGAGGTAAGAAACTGAACCTGAAGCACCCATGTTTCCACCATTTTTACCAAAAGCTGCACGGACATTGGCCGCTGTACGGTTAACGTTAGAAGTCAAGGTATCAACGATCAGCATAGAACCGTTTGGTCCAAATCCTTCGTAACGTCCTTCTGTAAAGGTTTCGTCTGTGTTTCCTTTTGCTTTATCAATCGCTTTATCGATAACGTGTTTTGGTACTTGTGCTTGTTTAGCACGGTCGATAACGAATTTCAAAGCTGAGTTTGATTCTGGATCTGGATCACCTTTTTTAGCTGCTACATAGATTTCTACACCAAATTTTGCATATACTTTAGAGTTAGCTCCATCTTTAGCCGTTTTCTTGGCTACGATATTGGCCCATTTACGTCCCATTAGGAATCTCCTTTTTTCACATTTTAATCTTTCTTATTATAACACAAGTTTTTTCGATTTTCACTAGAGGAAATGGATTTTATTTAGTAAATACAGCTAGGATGATACTTTGGCTGCCAAGATAGCCTTGCCTTCTTTTATCAAGGGATGACGGAAGAGTGAGAAGTAGAGTTGAATGGTCATGGCAACCCAGATAAGGGGTTCACAAAGGATAACACCCCTATAGCCCGCCCAAGGAATAATCAAGACCACAAAAGCGATTTTTCCGATTAGTTCAATAAAGCTGGAAACCAGAGGAAGGACCTTTTGCCCCAAGCCCTGCAAGCAATTGCGATAAATCAACAAGAGACTCAAAATAGGATAAAAGGCTGAGCTGATTTGCAGGTAGAGACTACCATTTTCTACCAGGTATCCATCCGTCGAAGTCGCCAAGAAGGAAACTAAGGTAGGACTGGCAAAAAAGAGGAAGACACAAACAAAAACTGCCCAGGACATACTCAAACGACTGCCAATTCGAAGACCTTGAACAATGCGGTCTGGTCGCTTGGCACCAAGATTCTGAGAAGCAAAGGTCGTCATAGAAGCAGAAATAGCGGTCATAGGAAGAAGGGCAAAAGCCATAATGCGTCGAGCCGCTGTCTGGGCACTAATAATCACTGCACCAAAAGTATTGACAGAAGACTGTAAAATCACACTGCCAATGGACACAATCGAGCTCATCAACCCCATAGCCAAACCTTGCTCCAAAAGATCCGCATACAAGGCCTTGTCCCATTTAAAATGCTTGAGTTGAGGTAGAAGTTCTGGAACACTCTTACGAATATAGTAGAAGCAGAGAACTGCTGATAAGCCTTGCGAAATAATGGTAGCAAGCCCTGCGGATTGAACTCCCAGATGCAGTTGCGTAATGAAATAAAGATCCAGAACCACATTAACCAAGGCAGAGAAAATCAGAAAACCAAGAGCCGCTAGACTGTCCCCAATAGACCGCAACAAGCCTGCAAAGAGATTATAGGCAAAGCTGACACCGACACAGGTCACAATCATAGAAATATATTGATAGGATTGAGGAAGGATTTCTGCAGGGGTATCTAGGTACTGCAAGAGAGGATACAAACCAAGAAAGCCCAGCAGCATAACTACAATACTCAAAAGAGCACCTAAAATCCAGGTGGCTGCTACTGTCTCCTTGATTTTAGTGAAATTCCGAGCTCCATAATAGCGGGCAATGACAATCCCCATACCATTTCCGACACCAAGAGTAAAGCCAATAATCAGATCAAAAATGGCCGTTGTCGCTCCTACTGCAGCCAAGGAATCTTGACCAAGAAATCGTCCAACAATCAAGACATCAGCGGTATTATAGAGTTGTTGGAAAATATTGGACAGCAAGATTGGAAAGGCAAAACTCAAGAGCGAGGGAAGAATAGGACCATGAATCAGGTCCACTGTTCGTTTTTTACTCATAAGGCTATTATATCAGCTTTCTAGAGGAGCGACAAGAAACAGCAAACTATGCCAGAACTAGGCAATGAAAAAGCAGTGAATTTCTCCACTACTTTAACAGCTTATTCTTCAATTTCGATTTCAAGTTCGTCGCCTAGGTCAAGTGTCACTTCTTCATTCATAGAATCTGCTTGGACTGCGTCATCTTTTTTAGTTTCAACACCTTCTACAGAAGCTTCTTCTCCATCAATCAAACCAAATTGAACACGCACTTGATGGTCAATTTCATCAAAGATTTCTGGATTATCTGCCAAGTATTTCTTAGCATTTTCAGAACCTTGCCCAATTTTCTCATCCTTGTAAGAGTACCAAGCTCCTGCTTTTTTGATGATATCCAAATCGCTTGCAATCTTCAAAAGCTCACCAGTCTTAGAAATTCCTTCTCCGTACATGATTTCAACGAAGGCTTCCTTAAATGGCGGAGCCACCTTGTTTTTCACGACCTTAATCTTAGTTTCTTTACCGACATTGGTGTCTTTTTGGTCACCAGTTCCCTTGATTTGCGTGCTTCCACGAACATCCAAACGGACTGATGCGTAGAATTTCAAGGCACGTCCACCAGGAGTTGTTTCTGGATTTCCAAACATGACCCCAACTTTTTCACGCAATTGGTTGATAAAGATGGCAATTGTTTTGGTTTTATTGATAGAAGCACCAAGTTTACGCATGGCCTGACTCATCATACGAGCCTGCAAACCAACGTGGCTATCTCCGATATCTCCATCAATTTCCGCACGAGGAACAAGGGCCGCAACTGAATCGACTACGACAAGGTCCACAGCACCTGAGTCAATCAATTTTCCTGCAATTTCAAGCCCTTGCTCTCCTGAGTCTGGTTGAGACAAGAGCAATTCGTCAATATTGACCCCAAGAGCCGCAGCATAAGCTGGATCAAGGGCATGCTCCGCATCGATAAAGGCTGCAATCCCACCTTCTTTTTGCGCTTGCGCAACTGCATGAAGGGCAACCGTTGTCTTACCAGATGACTCTGGTCCATAGATTTCGATGATACGTCCCTTAGGATAACCACCTGAACCAAGGGCAATATCAAGCGCCAAGGAACCTGAGCTCATCACCTGCACCTTTTGCTCTGCACGTTCACCTAAACGCATGATTGAACCCTTACCAAAGTCTTTCTCAATCAATTTAAGAGCGTCATTCAAGGCTTTTTCACGTTCAGCCCCGAATTTTTTTGAAATTTCATCTAATTTTTTTGGTTTTTTCACCATTCTATTCTCCTACATTCTAATGGTCCTTAGACCTATCTACTATTATATCAAAAGTTAGTCACTTAATAAAGCCTTGCGAACTAGGTTAAAGGCATGCATAACCGCAATGTGACGTACATCTGCTCGACTTCTGCCTCCAATATTAATCTTGATAACCTCAGTTCCTTGCTCTTGAGCCAAGCCTATGAAGACTGTCCCAGCTGGATGTCCTTCCAGGCTATCTGGTCCTGCCACTCCAGTCAAACTAAGGCCAAAATCAGACTGGGTCTTGATTCGTGCCTGCTCAGCCATCTTCTGAGCTGTAAATGCAGACACCACACCATGTTCTTCTAAATCCTTGGCAGGAATATCCAACATCTTTGATTTCTCCTCCAGGCTATAGGTCACGAAACCACCCTTAAATATACTTGAAGCTCCTGAAAAATCCGCCACAGTAGCTTGGAAAAGCCCTGCCGTCAAACTCTCTGCAGCCGTGATAGTTTTCCCTTGTTTTTTCAGTTCTTCTACCACAATGCTGGCCAAGCTAGCCTCCTCTCCATAACCATAACAGAGGTCTCGTAAAGAAATTCCTTCGAAAGTCTGGCAGTCCAAGATTTGATTTTCCAAGATATCCAGCGCTTGATTCGCCTCTTCTTGACTGCTAGCCTTTGTTGACAGACGCAGAGTGACTTCTCCTGTCTTAGCATAAGGGGCCAAGGTCGGATCTGTTTGATTATCAATCAAATCAGCCAAAATCGTCACCAGCTGACTTTCGCCAATTCCAAAGAAACGAAGAACTCGGGAATACAACTTGCTCCCTGTCATCAACTTGGGTAGAAGTTGGTTTAAGACCATAGGTTTCATTTCACTTGGCGGACCTGGAAGGACGACATAGGTCACTCCATCGACTTCCAATATTCCTCCCACAGCCAGTCCTGTTTCGTTGGGCAGCGGAGTCGCTCCTTCTACAATTTGAGCTTGTCTTTCGTTATTCGGTGTTCGGGCATAGTCTGGTCTCTGGGCAAAAAAGACATCCAACTTCGCCTGTGCCTGAGGATCGAAGACTAATTTTTTCCCTAAGAATTTAGCCAGGGTTTGTTTGGTCAAATCGTCCTCAGTTGGCCCCAAACCGCCTGTCAAAATCAGCAGGCTGCTACGTTGACTGGCAATCTCAAGCAGGGATAAGAGACGAGCTTCATTGTCTCCTACAGCCGTCTGAAAATATACATCTACCCCAATCTCTGCTAGTTTTTCCGACAAAAACTGAGCATTGGTATTGACAATCTGTCCTGTCAAAATCTCTGTTCCAACAGCTATGATTTCTGCTTTCATGTTTCCTCCTACCTATCTATTCGTATTTTTTTGAAAAAATCGCAGGAAATTTCCCACGATTTTAACTATAAAATAGATTATTCTACATCTTCTTGATTTATTGTATTATTAATCGTACCTGTTCCCAAACCGGTATTATTTCGATTTCCGAAAATATCTTCATATAAGACAGCATTTGTCTCTAACTCTGTCACCTTCGGTTTATCAAGTGAGGTTCTCAAAAGATTCTGGATTTCTAACAAATGGTTAGCAGTTACAATTTGATAAGATGTCCCTTGCAATTCGGCATCTTCTCCTCGTAATTGTTGAGTTTCAATCGTTTTAAACGAGTCCTGGTAACCTAACAAGCTTGGAATACTTTTCGCAGATAGATCAATATTAGTCTGCATATTGGTACTTAAGGCTTTTAGGATAGATTGATAGTGACTAACACTATTCAAGCTAAGAACTTTTTCAACAACCTTTTGAATGACTTCACGCTGACGCTTCTGACGTCCGTAGTCCCCTTCTGGATCCTGGTAGCGCATGCGAGAATAAACAAGCGCTTCTTCTCCATTTATTGTCTGCTCTCCAACACCGATAGAAATGGTGTTAAATTCCTCTTGGTCACTGATAGAAATCGGGAAACCTAGTGTATTATTAACCGTAATCCCGCCCACTGCATCTACCAATTGTTGCAAACCTTGCATATTGACCATAATATAGCGGTCAATATGGATATTCATCATCCTTTGAATGGTTGAAATAGCTAACTCTGCACCACCACCAGCATAGGCAGCGTTTAACTTCGCTTCCTCAATCTGGCCATCTTTATGCTGAATTTTCGTCAAAATATCTCTCTCTAAACTCAACATCATAGTCTTTTTCGTATGCGGATTAACCGTCAAGAGAATCATAGAATCACTATTCCCCTCCCAAGGGTCAGTTCGTTCAACGTTTCCAGTATCAACCCCCATTAAAAGGATCGTTAAGGGTTCAGTCGCCTCAATAACATTGGTTTCTTCCCCAATCTTTTTATAGGTTTTTGATAAGGTTTGTGTACCTTGCTGATAAATGGTATAAGCAAAGACACCCACACCCAAAACTGTCACAGCTAGAAAAGCTAGCACCATTCCAATAATTTTTTTAACCATATTTCTACTAATCTATCAGTTTACCCATCAAGTAAACATCGATAAATTTCCCTTCTTCTATGTACGCACCGCGCTCTTGTCTACCTTCAATTACAAAGCCATATTTTTGATATAGATGAACTGCAGCTTGATTACGAGTTTGGACAGTTAGTTGAAGTCGACGAAGAATACCACTAGCTTGTGCCCACTCTATCGCTTCTTCTATCAACAAACTTCCCAATCCATTATTCCAATATTTCTTACCAATCACAATAAAGAGATCTCCAATATGACGAACTCTCTTACGTTGATCAGCTGTGATATTTACAAGACCAGCAATTTCATCATTCAGCAAGGCCAGTAAAGTGATTTGATTTTCCGAGTGAGCCTGTTTATCCAAAAACGACTCCATCTCAGTATCTGTCATCAAAATACCATCCCTGTCCAGACTAGTAAAATCTGTTTCTACACTAACACGATTTAAAAATGATACTAACTCAGCCGCATCTTCAATTTCTGCTTCCCTAATGAGCAACTCATACTCCATGTTGAAGCTCCTCTAAGAGTTTTTCTGCACGCAAACCCTTGGCTTTGAAGTTTAATCTGCGACCATCTTCCTCTTTTAGAATTTCTAATTCTAAATAAGTATCTGGCAAGGCATCACCTAAAAGATGTCCCCACTCGATGACAGTTACCCCACCACCAAAGAGAAACTCATCTAAATCAATAGAATCAGCATCCCCCTCTATACGATAAACATCTAGGTGGTAAAGTGGAAGACGACCTTCATACTCTCTTACGATAGTGTAGGTTGGACTCTTAATCATCTGAGAAATATGTAATCCTTTAGCAAGACCTTTTGTAAATGTCGTTTTGCCTGCTCCAAGTTCACCAGTTAAAATTAAGACATCATTCTTTTCTAATAAATAGCCCAAACGTTCACCTAAGGACTGTAACTCTTCTTCGTTTTTAGTGTACATGTTTCTATTATACCAAAAAGTTGTCCTTTGTCTAGGTATTATCTATGAATTCCATATTATAAATTGTAAAACTAGAACTATCTCTTTTTTTGTTCTTAAAATAGAAACAGTAAGAAGACAACTAACAAGATATCTCTCATCAAATGACTGTAAAATGAAACTTCCCAGCGAATGACTTTTGGCACCAACAGTCCTAGAAATAGCATCCCCAAGGCAATATAAAAGGTCATGGACAATAGCATCCAAGGATTTCTGAGAAAGATTAGAATAGCTAGTCCACTAATAAAACAGATTTCCTTCTTTCCCAAAAACTTTTTCACTCCATTTACATACTTCTGAATCGGCAGAAAAACTAACAAATCAATCCCAAATAAGAAAAAGAAACTCGGTAGAAAGGCTTCCACAAATCCTTCTACGGATGTATTTCCTGCAAGGATATGTTCTATGACAATTAAAGCTAAACCCAAAATATTTACTAAGAGCAAGAGACTATACAAGAATTGTTGCTTATCTTCCTTAAAAACTGAATAAGATTGATTTCCCTGCCCTCTATAATAGTTTAGCCCTGCACCAATACTGGCAAGAAGCAACATGCCAACTAAATAATAGAAGCAGTTTTGATTTAACATCAAGGCCCAAGTAGATAAACTTAAACAAGAACAGCTGCTAAGACCAAAAACTGTCAGCAATAACAAAACTCGAATTTGCTTTTTCATTTTTTCCATCATTCTTCCTCCATACTTGCTCTTATTATATGCTAGAAAGCCTCACCATTGCTAGAATATTTCTCAACTGTCAGTTTTCTACTCTAAAATGCAAAAAAGTTTGACGCAAGTATCCCTTACATCAAACTTTTACTATTTCTCTTCAAACCAAAGAGCAATTTCTCGCTTAGCTGACTCTTCTGAATCTGAACCATGCACAACATTTTGGATAACCTCATTTTCTCCAGCAGCTTTTGCAAAATCACCTCGAATAGTTCCTGGTAAAGCTTCTTCTGGACGAGTTGCACCCATCATAGTCCGCCAAGTTTCAATTACTTTGGGACCAGAAATGATACCTACAAGAACCGGTCCTGAAGTCATAAATTCACGAATCGGTGGGTAAAAACTTTGACCAACCAAGTCCTGATAGTGCTGATCAATTAACCCTTCTGAAACCTTTGTACGCAACTCCAATTTTTCGATTGTAAATCCACGTTGTTCGATGCGTTTCAACACCTCACCCACTAATCCTCTTTTTACACCGTCTGGTTTAATGATAAAAAATGTTTGTTCCATACCTGTCTCCTTTGTCAGCTTCTTTCTTTTATACTCTTCGAAAATCTCTTCAAACCACGTCAACGTCGCCTTACCGTAGGTATGGTTACTGACTTCGTCAGTTCTATCCACAACCTCAAAACAGTGTTTTGAGCTGACTTCGTCAGTTCTATCTACAACCTCAAAGCAGTGCTTTGAGCAACCTACGGCTAGTTTCCTAGTTTGCTCTTTGATTTTCATTGAGTATTATTTTACCACATTTCATGGAAAAATGGAGAAAGTTTTCAGAAAAGAGAAAGAGAACCCGAAGGCTCTCTCATTCTCTTTTATTCTACTGTTTCTTCCACAGTTTCAACGGCAGTATCCACAACTACTTCTGTTATTTCTTCATCCCCTTCTTCCTCTACTGGAGGATTAAGGTATTCTTCTTCGTTGATAGCATGTGGTTCAAGGTTACGGTAACGGGCCATACCAGTACCAGCTGGGATGATCTTACCGATGATAACATTTTCCTTAAGTCCAAGGAGATGGTCTTTCTTACCACGGATAGCCGCATCAGTAAGGACACGAGTTGTTTCCTGGAAGGAAGCCGCTGACAAGAAACTATTTGTTTCAAGTGAGGCTTTGGTAATTCCCATAAGAACTGGGCGACCTGTCGCTGGAACTCCACCTGCAATAAGGACATCTTTGTTGGCATCTGTAAAGTCATTGATATCCATGAGGGTACCCATGAGAAGATCTGTGTCACCTGGATCCATGACACGGACTTTACGGATCATTTGACGAACCATTACCTCGATATGTTTGTCACCGATTTCTACCCCTTGGCTACGGTAAACTTTTTGTACTTCACCGAGAAGGTAAGTTTCAACTGACAAGACATCACGAACTGCAAGGAGACGTTTTGGTTGGATAGAACCTTCTGTAAGAGCAGCACCACGCGCTACTTGGTCTCCAACTTCAACACGCATACGAGCTGTAAATGGAACGACGTATTCACCTTCGCCAGTTTCACCCTTAACAAAGACTTTCTTAGTACGAGTTGATGCATCTTCTTCGATAGCAGTAACTTGTCCTTTAACCTCTGTGATAACCGCTTCCCCTTTAGGATTGCGGGCTTCAAAGATTTCTTGGACACGAGGAAGACCCTGAGTGATATCGGTATTTGAGGCAACCCCACCCGTGTGGAAGGTACGCATTGTAAGCTGTGTACCAGGTTCCCCGATAGATTGGGCAGCGATTGTACCAACTGCTTCACCAACTTCAACCGCATCACCAGTCGCCAAGTTGATACCGTAACAGTGACGACAGACACCATGACGAGTGTTACATGTAAATACAGAGCGGATAGTCACTTCTTCCACACCAGCATTAACAATTTCACGCGCCTTGTCTTCTGTAATCAACTCATTTGGACCAATAATCACTGCACCAGTTTCTGGATGTTTAACAGTTTTCTTAGTGTAACGACCATTGAGACGCTCTTCGAGTGACTCGATCATTTCTTTTCCTTCTGCGATAGAGCGGATCAAGAGACCACGGTCAGTTCCACAGTCGTCCTCACGGATGATAACGTCTTGGGCAACGTCAACCAAACGACGTGTCAAGTAACCTGAGTCGGCTGTCTTAAGGGCCGTATCGGTCATACCTTTACGCGCACCGTGAGTTGAGAAGAACATTTCGAGTACTGACAAACCTTCGCGGAAGTTTGAAAGGATTGGCAATTCCATGATACGTCCATTCGGAGCAGCCATCAGACCACGCATACCGGCAAGCTGTGAGAAGTTTGAGATGTTACCACGGGCTCCAGAGTCCATCATCATAACGATTGGGTTCTTAGGATCTTGGTTGGCAATCAAGCGTTTCTCAAGTTTTTCACGGGCAGCACGCCATTCAGCTGTAACAGCATTGTAACGCTCGTCGTCTGTGATCATACCACGACGGAACTGTTTTGTGATTTGTTCTACACGTTTGTGTGATTCTTCAATGATTTCAGCCTTGTCATCAACGACTGGGATATCGGCAATACCAACTGTCAATCCTGCAAGAGTTGAGTGGTGGTAACCGAGGTTCTTCATACGGTCAAGTAGAGCAGAAGTTTCTGTTGTACGGAAACGTTTGAAGATTTCAGCGATGATATTTCCAAGGTTTTTCTTCTTGAATGGGGGGTTGAGTTCAAGTTTGCTGATAGCTTCCTTGATATCTCCACCAAGTGGCAAGAAATATTTAGCTGGAACACCTTCTGTCAAGTTGGCATTGTTTGGTTCTTGCAAGTATGGTAGACCCTCTGGCATGATGTCGTTGAAGAGGATTTTACCAACTGTGGTAAGCAAGACCTTGTGTTTTTGCTCTTCTGTCCAAGGCTTGTTGAGGCTGTCTGTTGCGATACCAACACGTGAGTGAAGGTGAACATAACCATTACGGTAAGCCATAACCGCTTCGTCACGGTCTTTGAAGACCATTCCTTCACCTTCACGACCAGCTTCTTCCATAGTCAAGTAGTAGTTACCCAAAACCATGTCCTGAGATGGAGTAACAACTGGTTTACCATCTTTCGGGTTCAAGATGTGCTCCGCAGCTAGCATCAAGATACGAGCTTCTGCTTGAGCTTCTTCTGAAAGCGGTACGTGGATGGCCATTTGGTCCCCGTCAAAGTCGGCATTGTAGGCTTCACAGACAAGCGGGTGCAAGCGAAGGGCCTTACCATCAATCAAGACTGGCTCGAAGGCTTGGATACCCAAGCGGTGAAGGGTCGGTGCGCGGTTCAAAAGCACTGGGTGTTCTTTAATCACTTCTTCAAGGATATCCCAGATACGCTCATCTCCGCGTTCCACCAAGCGCTTAGCTGCTTTGACGTTTTGCACGATATCACGGGCAACGATTTCACGCATGACAAATGGTTTAAAGAGCTCGATCGCCATTTCACGTGGCACACCACATTGGTACATCTTAAGCGTTGGACCAACGGCAATAACGGAACGTCCTGAGAAGTCAACACGTTTACCGAGCAAGTTTTGACGGAAGCGTCCTTGTTTACCTTTCAGCATGTGACTCAATGATTTCAGTGGACGGCTACCTGGTCCTGTGATTGGACGACCACGACGACCATTGTCAATCAAAGCGTCAACCGCTTCTTGAAGCATACGCTTCTCATTTTGAACGATGATACCTGGTGCATTCAACTCAAGCAAACGAGCCAAACGGTTGTTACGGTTGATAACACGGCGGTAAAGGTCATTCAAGTCAGATGAGGCAAAACGGCCACCATCCAACTGCAACATTGGACGAAGATCTGGTGGAATAACCGGAAGAATGTTGAGAATCATCCATTCAGGTTTGTTACCAGACTTATAAAAGGCATCCAAAACATCCAAACGACGGATAGCTTTGACACGTTTTTGTCCAGTAGCTGTTTTCAACTCTTCTTTGAGTTCAGCAATTTCTTTTTCAAGATCTACTTGTTTCAAAAGGTCTTGGATGGCTTCGGCACCCATCTTGGCAACGAATGATCCATAACCATACTCACGCAAACGCTCACGGTATTCGCGCTCTGTCATGATAGACTTGTGCTCAAGTGGTGTATCCTTAGGATCAATCACCACATAAGCCGCAAAGTAGATAACTTCCTCGAGGGCACGAGGGCTCATATCAAGGGTCAAGCCCATACGGCTTGGAATCCCCTTGAAGTACCAGATGTGAGATACAGGAGCTTTCAACTCAATGTGCCCCATACGCTCACGACGAACTTTTGTGCGCGTTACTTCAACCCCACAACGGTCACAAACAATTCCTCTGTAACGAATGCGTTTGTACTTACCACAAGCACATTCCCAGTCTTTTGTAGGACCAAAGATAACTTCATCAAATAGTCCTTCACGTTCTGGTTTCAAGGTACGGTAATTGATTGTTTCAGGTTTTTTGACTTCTCCATAAGACCATGAACGGACTTTGCTTGGAGAAGCTAGGGTGATTTGCATACTTTTAAAACGATTTACATCAACCACTATTTCTTCCCTTTCTATTCTAAGTGAACTGCTTATTCTTATTCAGCAGTTTCTTCTGTTGCTTCCGCTTTTGTTGCTTTCTCAGCTTCTTCAGCTTCAAAGGCTGCTTTAGCCTCTTGTGCTGCTTTTTCGCGGGCTTTTTCAAGGTCATCTACGTGGATGACATCTTCGTCCATTCCTTCATCCAAGTCACGAAGTTCCACTTCTTGATCATCTTCGTCAAGGACTCGCATGTCAAGACCAAGAGATTGCAATTCTTTGACAAGAACTCGGAAGGATTCTGGAACACCTGGTTTTGGAATTGGTTTTCCTTTTGTAATAGCTTCATAAGCTTTCAAACGTCCGTTGATATCGTCAGACTTGTAAGTCAAGATTTCTTGAAGGACATTTGATGCACCGTAGGCTTCAAGAGCCCAAACCTCCATCTCACCGAAACGTTGTCCACCAAACTGAGCTTTACCTCCAAGTGGTTGTTGAGTAACGGTTGAGTAAGGTCCGACTGAACGCGCGTGCAATTTATCATCAACCATGTGGTGGAGTTTGATCATGTACATGACTCCGACAGAAACACGGTTATCAAATGGTTCACCTGTACGTCCATCGTAAAGGATTGTTTTGGCATCGCTATCCATACCAGCTTCTTTAACAGTTGACCAAAGATCTTCAGAACTTGCTCCGTCAAAGACTGGTGTTGCGATGTGAATACCAAGAGTACGAGCTGCCATCCCAAGGTGGAGTTCCATAACCTGACCGATATTCATACGTGATGGCACCCCAAGTGGGTTCAACATGATATCGACTGGAGTTCCATCTGGAAGGTAAGGCATATCTTCTACAGGAACGATACGAGAGACAACCCCTTTATTTCCGTGACGTCCGGCCATCTTATCTCCGACCTTGATCTTACGTTTTTGAGCGATGTAGACGCGAACCAGCATGTTGACACCTGATTGCAATTCATCTCCATTTGCACGTGTAAAGATCTTAACATCACGAACCACACCATCAGCTCCGTGTGGTACACGAAGAGAAGTGTCACGTACTTCACGAGATTTATCTCCGAAGATAGCGTGCAAGAGCCGTTCTTCAGCTGAAAGGTCTTTCTCACCCTTAGGTGTTACTTTACCTACAAGGATATCCCCTTCTTTAACCTCAGCACCGATACGGATAATACCCATTTCGTCAAGATCTTTAAGGGCATCTTCCCCAACGTTTGGAATTTCACGAGTAATTTCTTCAGGCCCAAGCTTTGTATCGCGTGTTTCTGATTCGTATTCTTCAAGGTGGACAGATGTATAGACATCGTCTTTCACCAAGCGTTCGCTCATGATAACGGCATCCTCGAAGTTGTAACCTTCCCAAGTCATGTAGGCAACGATTGGGTTTTGTCCAAGCGCCATTTCTCCATTTTCCATAGAAGGTCCGTCAGCGATGAAATCGCCTTTCTCAACGGCATCACCAACTTTTACGAGAGTGCGTTGGTTATAAGCAGTACCTGAGTTCGAACGACGGAATTTTTGGATGTGGTAAACGTCCAATGAACCATCTTCACGACGAACTTCTACCTTGTCAGCATCTGCATAGGTAACTTTACCGTCATACTGAGCAATCACAGCCGCTCCTGAATCGTGGGCTGCTTGGTATTCCATACCAGTACCAACGTAAGGTGCTTTAGGATTAATCAATGGTACAGCCTGACGTTGCATGTTGGCTCCCATGAGGGCACGGTTGGAGTCATCGTTTTCCAAGAAAGGAATACATGCTGTCGCAACGGCAACTACCTGTTTTGGTGATACGTCCATGTAGTCAACAACATTCGCTGGATACTCTTGGTTGACCCCTTGGTGACGTCCCATGACAACTTTCTCAGCAAATGTTCCATCTTCATTCAGACGAGAATTAGCCTGTGCTACAGTAAATTCATCTTCTTCATCGGCTGTCAACCAAACGATTTCGTTCGTAACAACACCTGTTTCACGGTCAACTTTACGGTATGGTGTTTGAACAAAACCATATTTGTTCAAGTGTCCGTAAGATGACAAGTTATTGATCAAACCGATGTTAGGTCCTTCAGGTGTCTCGATTGGACACATACGACCGTAGTGAGTGTAGTGCACGTCACGTACTTCATATCCAGCACGGTCACGTGTCAAACCACCAGGCCCCAAGGCTGACAAACGGCGTTTGTGAGACAACTCAGAAAGTGGGTTGTGTTGGTCCATGAACTGTGACAACTGTGATGAACCAAAGAATTCTTTAACCGCAGCTGTTACAGGACGGATATTGATAATTTGTTGTGGTGTCAAGACTTCGTTGTCCTGGACAGACATCCGTTCACGGACATTACGTTCCATACGAGAAAGTCCAAGACGTACTTGGTTAGCAAGCAATTCACCAACCGCACGGATACGACGGTTTCCAAGGTGGTCGATATCATCTACACGGCCAAGCCCTTCAGCCAAGTTGAGGAAGTAGCTCATCTCAGCAAGGATATCTGCAGGAGTGACGATACGAACCTTGTCATCTGGATTA
Organism: Streptococcus mitis; assembly: GCF_047464965.1. Classification (GTDB taxonomy): domain Bacteria; phylum Bacillota; class Bacilli; order Lactobacillales; family Streptococcaceae; genus Streptococcus; species Streptococcus mitis_DU. The sequence goes on along the minus strand of NZ_JASHAT010000001.1, from coordinate 229,220 downwards.
GCATTACCGATGATCGTTACAACACGGTCTGGATCAGTTGGAGCAACAACCTTGAATTTTTGAAGAACAACTGGCTCAGTCACAACGGCTGCATCATTTGGAATGTAGACAATCTTGTTCAAGTCGCCATCCAAATAGCTTTCAATACTTTCAATCACGCTACGAGTCATGACTGTTCCAGCTTCTACCAAGATTTCGCCTGTTTCAGGGTCTACCAATGGCTCAGCAATAGTTTGGTTAAGCAAACGTGTTTTAACATTGAGTTTTTTATTGATTTTGTAACGACCGACAGCTGCCAAGTCATAACGACGTGGGTCAAAGAAACGAGCTACAAGCAAGCTACGTGAGCTTTCAGCAGTCTTAGGCTCACCTGGACGAAGGCGTTCGTAAATTTCTTTCAAAGCTTCGTCGGTACGAGAGTCCATTGGATTCTTGTGGATATCTTTTTCAACAGTGTTGCGAACCAATTCGCTATCACCAAAGATATCAAAGATTTCATCATCACCTGAGAAACCAAGCGCACGAACCAATGTTGTAAATGGAATCTTACGAGTACGGTCGATACGAGTGTAGGCAATATCTTTTGAGTCGCTTTCAAGTTCCAACCAAGCTCCACGGTTAGGGATAACAGTTGACCCGTACCCCACTTTACCGTTTTTATCAACTTTATCGTTAAAGTAAACACCTGGTGAGCGGACCAACTGAGATACGATGATACGTTCACCACCATTGATGATGAAAGTACCCATTTCAGTCATGATTGGGAAATCACCAAAGAAAACTTCTTGGGTTTTGATTTCGCCTGTTTCTTTATTGATCAAGCGGAAGGTTACAAAAATTGGTGCTGAGTAGCTAGCATCGTGGATACGAGCTTCTTCTAGCGTGTATTTTGGTTCCTTGATTTCATATCCAACAAATTCCAACTCCATTGTGTCTGTGAAGTTTGAAATTGGCAATACATCTTCAAATACTTCCTTAAGACCATGGTCTAGGAAATCTTTGAATGAGTCAGTTTGAATTTCAATCAAATTTGGTAAGTCAAGAACTTCTTTGATTCTTGAAAAACTACGACGGGTACGATGTTTCCCGTATTGAACGTCATGTCCTGCCAAGATGATTCTCCTTTGTAAATAAGTTCCAAGCCTTGTCAATCAGGCTTTTCTAATCGTCATATGGTTTTAAAAACCCCTATCACCGTGTCCTCTTGATAAATTTTCAGAATCTTTAAGTCTTTGTTACAAGCACTCAAAATCCTGAAAAAAAGCACAAAAAGAGCAGCTAAATCTGACTTCTTCAGAAGATTTAACTGCTGTGAGCCTTGTCTGGACAATATTTCAGACAAAACCTACGACAAATGATTATTCATATTATACCCTATTTAGCTAGATTTTTCAAGGGGATTAACGATTTTTTGACAAAATCTTTTCCTATAAGAAATACTGGCTTAATCGTAACAAAATTTGTTGCGATTTTTTCTTTTATTTTAATTTTAGGAAAACGCTTGCATCTTATTTTACTAAGTGCTATACTGATAAAGAAATTCATTTATAGGAGATTGATTATGAAAAGAACACCATCTCACACTGAGAAAAAAATGGTTTACAGCATCCGTTCTCTCAAGAATGGAACTGGTTCTGTCCTTATTGGAGCAAGCCTTATTCTGCTTGCCATGGCTACACCAACTATCTCAGCAAACGAAAATACACCAACCACTAACGAACCCAGCAACAGAAATACGACCTCCCTTACTCAACCTCTTACTGATGCAACAAACATCGCTGGCAAGAACGAAAGCGATTTTTCTTCACCCGATAGTGCAAACGCTTCCCTAAAGAAAACAGAAGAAAAACCTGCAACAGAGCCAACTACTCCTGCTGCAACTCCCGCCGATTCAGCCCCACAAACCGGACAAGATCGTTCAAGTGAACCAACTACTTCTACGAGTCCAGTAACGACTGAAACTAAGGCAGAAGAACCAATAGAAGACAACTACTTCCGTATCCATGTCAAAAAGCTTCCTGAAGAAAACAAGGATGCTCAAGGACTATGGACTTGGGACGATGTTGAAAAACCATCTGAAAACTGGCCTAACGGAGCCTTGTCCTTTAAGGATGCCAAAAAAGATGACTATGGCTACTACCTAGATGTCAAATTAAAGGGAGAACAAGCCAAGAAAATTAGCTTCCTCATCAATAATACAGCTGGGAAAAATCTAACCGGCGATAAATCGATAGAAAAACTGGCACCAAATATGAATGAGGCTTGGTTGGACCAAGAACACAAGGTTTTCTCTTACGAGCCACAACCTGCAGGAACTATTCGCGTCAACTACTACCGTACAGATGGCAACTATGACAAGAAATCTCTCTGGTACTGGGGAGATGTGAAAAATCCAAGTAGTGGTGAATGGCCTAACGGAACAGATTTTACGGCTACAGGCAAATATGGTCGCTATATCGATATTCCACTCAAAGATGCAGCTAAAGACCTTGGATTTTTATTACTAGACAGAAACAAACAAGGAGACGATGTGAAAATCCGTAAAGAAGATTATAAGTTCACAGATTTAAAAAATCATAGCCAAATTTTCCTAAAAGACGATGATGAATCGATTTACACAAATCCATACTATGTCCATGATATCCGTATGACAGGAGCCCAACACGTAGGCACTTCTAGCATTGAGAGTAGTTTTTCAACACTTGTCGGTGCTAAAAAAGAGGATATCCTCAAACACTCCAACATCACTAATCACCTAGGAAATAAAGTAGCTATCACCGATGTTGCAATCGATGAAGCTGGTAAGAAAGTGACCTACAGTGGAGATTTCTCGGACACAAAACATCCTTATACCGTGAGCTACAACGCTGACCAATTCACTACCAAAACAAGCTGGCGTCTGAAAGATGAGACTTACAGTTATGATGGCAAACTTGGAGCTGACCTAAAAGAAGAAGGAAAACAAGTTGATTTAACCCTTTGGTCACCAAGTGCTGACAAGGTTTCTGTCGTTGTCTACGACAAGAATAACCCTGAAAAAGTGGTTGGAACTGTCGCTCTTGAAAAAGGGGAAAGAGGAACTTGGAAACAAACTCTAGATAGCACAAACAAACTCGGAATCACAGATTTCACTGGATACTATTATCAATACCAAATCGAACGTCAAGGTAAAACTGTTCTTGCACTCGATCCTTACGCTAAGTCCCTCGCTGCTTGGAATAGTGACGATGCTAAGATTGACGATGCCCATAAAGTGGCTAAAGCCGCCTTTGTAGATCCAGCCAAACTCGGACCTCAAGACTTGACTTATGGTAAGATTCACAATTTCAAGACTCGTGAAGATGCCGTTATCTACGAAGCTCATGTGCGTGACTTCACTTCAGATCCTGCCATTGCAAAAGACTTGACCAAACCATTTGGTACCTTTGAAGCCTTTATTGAAAAACTAGACTATCTCAAAGACTTAGGTGTGACCCACATCCAGCTCCTTCCAGTCTTGTCTTACTACTTTGTCAATGAATTGAAAAACCATGAACGCTTGTCTGACTATGCTTCAAGCAACAGCAACTATAACTGGGGATATGATCCTCAAAACTACTTCTCCTTGACTGGTATGTATTCAAGCGATCCTAAAAATCCAGAAAAACGAATCGCAGAATTTAAAAACCTCATCAACGAAATCCACAAACGTGGCATGGGAGCTATCCTAGATGTCGTTTATAACCATACAGCCAAGGTCGATATCTTTGAAGATTTAGAGCCAAACTACTACCACTTTATGGATGCTGACGGAACACCTCGAACTAGCTTTGGTGGTGGACGCTTGGGGACAACCCACCATATGACCAAACGGCTCCTAGTTGACTCTATCAAATATCTAGTTGATACCTACAAAGTTGATGGCTTCCGTTTCGATATGATGGGAGACCATGATGCCGCTTCTATCGAAGAAGCGTACAAGGCTGCACGCGCCCTCAATCCAAACCTCATCATGCTTGGTGAAGGTTGGAGAACCTATGCTGGTGATGAAAACATGCCTACTAAAGCTGCTGACCAAGATTGGATGAAACATACCGATACTGTCGCTGTCTTTTCAGATGACATCCGTAACAACCTCAAGTCTGGTTATCCAAACGAAGGCCAACCTGCCTTTATCACAGGTGGCAAGCGTGATATCAACACCATCTTCAAAAATCTCATTGCTCAACCAACCAACTTTGAAGCTGACAGCCCTGGAGATGTCATCCAATACATCGCAGCCCATGATAACTTGACCCTCTTTGACATCATCGCCCAATCTATCAAAAAAGATCCAAGCAAAGCTGAGAACTATGCTGAAATCCACCGTCGTTTGCGACTTGGAAATCTCATGGTCTTGACAGCTCAAGGAACTCCGTTTATCCACTCCGGTCAGGAATATGGACGTACTAAACAATTCCGTGACCCAGCCTACAAGACTCCAGTAGCAGAGGATAAGGTTCCAAACAAATCTCACTTGTTGCGTGATAAGGACGGCAATCCATTTGACTATCCTTACTTCATACATGACTCTTACGATTCGAGTGATGCTATTAACAAGTTTGACTGGACTAAGGCTACAGATGGAAAAGCATATCCTGAAAATGTCAAGAGCCGTGACTATATGAAAGGTTTGATTGCCCTTCGTCAATCTACAGATGCCTTCCGACTTAAGAGTCTCCAAGATATCAAAGACCGTGTCCACCTCATCACTGTTCCAGGCCAAAATGGTGTGGCAAAAGAGGACGTGGTAATTGGCTACCAAATCACTGCTCCAAATGGGGATATCTACGCAGTCTTTGTCAATGCGGACGAAAAAGCTCGCGAATTTAATTTGGGAACTGCCTTTGCACATCTCAGAAATGCTGAAGTTTTAGCAGATGAAAACCAAGCAGGGCCAGTCGGAATTGCCAACCCGAAAGGACTTGAGTGGACTGAAAAAGGCTTGAAATTAAATGCCCTTACAGCTACTGTTCTTCGAGTCTCTCAAGGCGGTGCCATTGTTGCCCCAGCTGTGGAAGAAAAACCAGAATTTGATCTTTCTAGCTTAAAACAAGAACAAGGGCAAAATAATAGCCAAGGCCATATTTCAAACCCAGTAATCAAATCTGAACATCAAGAACCAGCTCCACAAGCTAAACCTGACTCTACTAAACCAGATGCCAAAGTAGCTGATGCAGAAGATAAACCCAAGCAAGCTACAACTGATTCACAACCAGCACAAGAAGCACAACCATCATCTGTAAGTGAAGCTGTTCAAAACGAATCGGTAGAAAACTCTAGCAAGGAAAATATACCTGCGCCCCTAGCTAAACAAGCTGAACTTCCAAATACAGGAACCAAAAATGATCACAAACTTCTGTTTGCAGGAATTAGTCTCCTTGCACTCCTAGGTCTCGGGTTCTTGTTAAAAAACAAAAAAGAGAACTAAACTAGCCCTCCTATAGAACAATCCCCCAAGCCTTAACGCTCGGGGGATTGATTTTTGCACAATATTTGCCGTCATAATAAACTCGATTAGGATTTTTTATTAAGACTCTTCTAAAATCAAATTCAAACCACGTCAGCTTCACCTTGCCGTACTCAAGTACAGCCTGCGGCTAGCTTCCTAGTTTGCTCACAAGAAAAAGCCTAGATAACTAGACTTTTTTAGCTTATTCTACCGTTACTGACTTAGCAAGGTTACGTGGTTTATCCACATCAAGGCCACGGTGCAGTGTTGCAAAGTAAGCGACCAATTGTGTTGGTACGACCATTGAAATTGGTGAGAGGTAAAGGTGTACGGCCGTAAGGACGATATCGTCTGTCTCTTTAGCAACATTTTCTTCTGCGATAGTGAGGACTTTGGCACCACGGGCTGCCACTTCTTGGATATTTCCACGAGTGTGGTTGGCAAGGACTGGATCTGACAAGAGAGCCAAGACAGGCGTTCCTTCTTCAATCAAGGCAATGGTTCCATGCTTGAGTTCTCCTGCTGCAAAACCTTCACACTGGATGTAAGAAATCTCTTTGAGTTTAAGGCTTGCTTCCATAGCTACGTAGTAATCTTGACCACGCCCAATATAAAAGGCGTTGCGAGTTGTTTCAAGAAGCCCACGAACCTTGGCTTCAATGGTTTCTTTCTCTGAAAGAGTTGATTCGATAGACTGAGCTACGATTGACAACTCATGAACTAAATCAAATGCTTGCGCTTTGGCATTGCCATTTGCTTCTCCGACTGCTTTTGCAAGGAAGGCAAGGGCTGCGATTTGCGCTGTATAAGCCTTGGTTGAGGCTACGGCAATTTCAGGACCTGCATGAAGAAGCATAGTATGGTTGGCTTCACGAGAAAGAGTAGAGCCTGGTACGTTTGTCACTGTCAAGCTTGGGATTCCCATTTCATTAGCCTTAACCAAAACCTGACGGCTATCCGCCGTTTCACCAGACTGACTGATAAAGATGAAGAGTGGTTTCTTGCTGAGAAGTGGCATACCGTAACCCCACTCAGATGAAATTCCAAGTTCAACTGGTGTATCTGTCAATTCTTCCAGCATCTTCTTAGAAGCAAATCCTGCGTGGTAAGATGTCCCAGCTGCAAGGATGTAGATACGGTCTGCGTCTTGAACAGCCTTGATGATAGCTGGGTCTACTACTACTTGACCAGCCTCATCTGTGTAGGCTTGGATGAGTTTACGCATAACAGTTGGTTGCTCATCAATTTCCTTGAGCATGTAGTAAGGATAAGTTCCCTTACCGATATCAGATAAGTCTAGCTCAGCAGTGTAGCTAGCGCGCTCACGACTATTACCATCATAGTCTTGAACTTCCACGCTATCCGCCTTGACGATTACCAACTCTTGGTCATGAATTTCCATGTATTGGTTGGTTTCACGAATCATAGCCATAGCATCTGAGCAGACCATGTTATAGCCTTCTCCAAGACCAATCAAAAGTGGTGATTTATTCTTAGCTACGTAGATGACTTCAGGATCTTGTGAGTCAACCAAGGCAAAGGCATAAGAACCACGGATGATGTGAAGAGCTTTTTTGAAGGCTTCAAGAACTGACAAGCCATCTTCTTCCGCAAATTTTCCAATCAAGTGAACGGCGATTTCAGTATCTGTTTGCCCCTTAAAGTGGTGACCTGCAAGGTATTCTTCCTTGATTTCAAGGTAGTTCTCAATCACTCCATTGTGAACCAAGACAAAACGTTCTGTCTCAGAGCGGTGTGGGTGAGCATTGTCTTCCGTTGGTTTCCCGTGAGTCGCCCAACGAGTATGTCCGATACCAGTTGTACCCTCAACACCAGCTGTCTTGGCAGATAATTCTGCGATACGACCGACAGCCTTGACTAGGTGATTTTCAGCACCACCTAGGACAAAAATCCCCGCAGAATCATAGCCACGGTATTCGAGCTTTTCAAGCCCTTGAATCAAAATATCAGTTGCATTTGTGTTCCCAACAACACCAACAATTCCACACATAGTATATACGACACAGACCAGCTGTGCTTTCTCCTTAAAATTGGTATAGTCTAATTCCTCTTTTATAGAATCAGCAAAAACAGTATATACTTGTTTCTTTCACTTGTCAAGAGTAAAAATTGGTATAGTTCAAATTACGCTCCTGTTAGCAAAAAACTCTGACCAATTAGGATAATCAGTCAGAGTCCTTTTTAAAATCCATTATTGTCGCTTAATTCCTTGAACCAGTGCCCTGATTTTTTCAGACGACGTTCTTGCGTTTCCAAGTCTAATTCGACCAAGCCATAGCGATTTTTATAACTATTGAGCCATGACCAGCAGTCAATAAAGGTCCAAATTAAGTAACCCTTACAATTGGCTCCGTCTTCAATAGCACGGTAAAGTTCACCAAGATGACCTTTTACAAAGTCAATACGATAATCATCTTGAATTATTCCATCTTGACGGAATTTTTCTTCCCCCTCAACACCCATACCATTCTCTGTCAACATCCACTCAATATTGCCATAATTTTTCTTGATATTTTGGGCAATGTCATAAATCCCTTGCTCATAAATCTCCCAGCCACGGTGAGGATTGATTTTACGTCCAGGCATCACATAAGGCTCGTAAAAATGTTCTGGCAAAAGAGGACTCTCTGGATGTTTCGCAAATCGAGGCGCCATAACACGCAAAGGTTGATAGTAGTTGACACCGAGGAAGTCCACCGTATTATCACGAATGAGTTCCAACTCTTCCTCCGTAGTATCAGGTAAGAGGCCGTGTTCATACAAGATTTCTACCAATTCCTGTGGATAAGTCCCCAAAACAGACGGATCTAAGAAAGATTGGGCCTGAAAAAGGTCCGCAATACGAGCAGCCTTGACATCAGCAGGATGCTGGCTACGTGGATAAGCCGGTGTCAAGTTGAGGACAATCCCAATTTTGGAATTAGGCAAGAGTTCATGACAGGCCTTGACTGCCCGACTGCTAGCCAATTGTGTATGATAGGCTACTTTAACGGCTGCCTCTGCATCCACCTTATGTGGATAATGAGCATCATAAAAATAGCCAAATTCTACAGGAACGATTGGCTCGTTAAAGGTAATCCACTGATCCACTAAATCTCCATAAGTCTCAAAACAAAAACGAGCATAGTCTTCATAAGCTGAGACAGTCGCCTTATTTTCCCAACCATCGCCATCTTCTTGAAGAGCAAAAGGCAGATCAAAATGATAGAGATTGACTAAAAGACGAATTCCTTTAGCCTTAATAGCCTCAAAAACCTTACGATAGAAATCCACACCTTGAGCATTGACTTTTCCACGCCCTTGTGGAAAAATCCGTGACCATTGAATAGAAGTCCGAAAGGCTGTATGACCAGTTTCTACCAGTAGCTCGATATCTTTTTCCCAATTTTCATAAAAGGTCGATGTCTTATCTGGACCAATTCCATTATAGTAGCGATTTGACTCCACTTGGTACCAATAATCCCAGAGATTATCTCCTTTACCGTCACCAGCTACACGTCCTTCTGTCTGTGGTCCAGAAGTAGAGGATCCCCAGACAAAATCCTTTGGAAATCTTAGCATACATTTACCTCTTTATCTACTCATTTTTCTCATTATACAGAAAAAACAAGGTAAAAACTAGTTACATTTTTTCCTTGTTTTTCTTCTGATTATAGTTTTTATTTCTTGCTGAGAATTTCAAGCGTTTCAAGTAAGTTATCTGCATGAACTTCGATAGTATCACCAGTCGCTTTAATCTTCACTTCTACGATGCCATCGGCTGCTTTCTTCCCAACAGTGATACGGATTGGCAACCCAATCAAATCGCTATCGCTGAATTTGACTCCGACACGTTCATTACGGTCGTCTGTCAAGACTTCGTAACCAGCTCCCATCAAGCTTGCTTCAAGCTTTTCTGTCAAGGCTTGCGCTTCTTCATCTTTGACATTGACAGTAATCAAGTGCACGTCAAATGGTGCCAACTCTTTAGGGAAGTTGATTCCCCAAGCATAACGGTATTCACCTTTTGGCGTTTTATTAACAAAGAGGCGAGCGTGTTGCTCCATCACTGCTGAAAGGAGACGGCTGACACCGATACCATATGAACCCATGATGATCGGTACAGCACGGCCATTTTCATCCAAGACATCTGCTCCCATGCTTGCTGAGTAGCGAGTACCGAGTTTAAAGATGTGACCAATTTCGATACCACGCGCAAAGTTAAGGACACCTTGTCCGTCTGGAGAAATTTCACCCTCACGAACTTCACGGATATCCACATATTCTGCAATAAAGTCACGACCTGGGTTCACACCAGTCAAGTGGTAGCCATCTTCGTTAGCACCGACAACTGCATTGCGAACATCTTGCACCTTACGGTCTGCGATGATTTTAACATTCTCTGGCAAACCAACTGGGCCAAGTGAACCGAATCCTGCTTGAACAACATTTGCCACTTCTTCTTCGCTAGCAACGTCAAAGAAATCTGCTCCCAAGTGGTTTTTCAACTTGACTTCGTTGAGTTGGTCATTTCCAACTAGAAGGGCTGCAACAAGTTCACCATCTGCCATGTAAAAGAGAGTTTTGATCGTTTGTTCTTCTGGAACATTGAGGAAGGCTGCAACTTCATCGATTGATTTAACATCTGGCGTTGCAACACGAGTTACTTCTTCTTCAGCGACAACACGGTTGCTTGGTTTGTACTCGTTTGTTGCCATTTCTAAGTTAGCCGCATAGCTAGACTCACTTGAGTAAGCAATGGTATCTTCACCAGAAACCATCCATTTGAGCAATTCTGCCTTGATTTCTTCTTGCACTTCTGTAGGAATTTCATCAAATGAGGCAACTGACTTGTCCAAGACAACCCAGCGGTCAAGGTCTGTACGAGCAGGTGTAATGGCCATAAATTCTTGGCTGTCCTTACCACCCATGGCTCCACCGTCACCGATGATAGCCTTGAAGTCTAAACCACTACGAGTGAAAATACGCTCATAGGCAGCCTTGTATTCATCATAAGTTACATCTAAGCTATCATAATTAGAGTGGAAGCTATAACCGTCTTTCATAATAAACTCACGCGTACGGAGAAGTCCATTACGTGGGCGTTTCTCATCACGATACTTAGGTTGAATTTGATAGAGATTAAGTGGTAATTGCTTGTAAGACTTAACAGAATCACGAACAATAGTTGTAAAGGTTTCTTCGTGAGTTGGACCTAGGATAAAGTCTGATTTTTCGCGGTTTTTTAGTTTATAAAGGTCTTCACCATAAGTTTCGTAACGACCTGATTCGCGCCACAACTCTGCACTGAGAAGGGCTGGAGCCAACATCTCAACGGCACCAATCTTGTCGAATTCTTGGCGCATGATGTTTTTAGCTTTTTCAATCACACGGTTGGCAAGTGGTAAGTAAGAATAAACACCTGCAGATACTTGACGAACATAACCAGCGCGCAACATAAGAGCATGGCTGATAACTTGAGCATCACTTGGCATTTCGCGAAGCGTTGGGATAAGCATTTTACTTTGTTTCATAATATTCCTCGATTATCTAAAAAAGAGTCGCATGATGTCATTCCAAGTCACAGCAATCATCAAGACAACCATGATGACCACTCCGGCCAAGGTGACATAGGTTTCAATTTCTTGTTTTAATGGTTTACGGCGAATGGCTTCCAGGATATTGAGCACAATCTTACCACCATCCAATGCTGGAATCGGAATAAGATTAAAAATCCCAATATTGATGGAAATCACTGCCAAGAAGTACAAGACATTCTCAATTCCATTTTTAGCAGCATCACTACTTGCCTTAAAGATGGCAACAGGTCCACCTAGCTTGTTCAAATCCGGTTGGAAAATCAGATTTTTCAGATCTGATAGAATTCGTAGGGCCGAGTCAGCAGCAGTTGTAAAACCACCTACAAACATAGATACAAAATCTGATTTAATCCCCGGTTGAACACCTAGAAGGTAACGACCTTGACTTTCTTCCGGAGTAACAGTGACTTGTTTGTCACTACCATTTTCAGAAATAGTTACATCCAAGGTCGGGGCCGTCTTATCTTTGGTTTCTGATTCCACAGCCTGAATCAAACTTTCCCAGTTGCTAACCTCATGTGAGCCAATTTTGGTAATTTGTGCCGTTTCTGGTACTCCCACCTTAGCCAAGGCCCCTTGGGGCATAATATGGAACTGGTTGGTATCGACATCTCTGACACCACCCTGCATAAAGATTAAAATCCAGAAAACAACGACACCTAAGATAAAGTTGTTCATAGGGCCTGCAAAATTAGTAATGAGTTTCCCCCAGATAGTCGCATTTTGATATTGAACATCTAAAGGTGCAATCCGAACCTCAGTACCATCTGATTCCACAACCGTTGCATCGTGATCCACTGCAAATGTTTTTTCTTCTTCCAGAACCAAGCCCTTGATAAAGAGCTTGTCTTCAAAATCAAACTGGGTCACCTGCATAGGAAGGGCTGTTTGATCTAATTTTTTACCTGAAAGATTTATGCGTTTAACTTTACCATCATCAGTAAGCGTCAAACTGACAGGAGTTCCTGTCTTGATTTCAGTTGTATCATCACCCCAACCGGCCATACGAACATAGCCCCCAAGAGGCAAGATTCGAATGGTGTAGGCCGTCCCATCCTTGCCAATGTGAGCAAAGATTTTGGGTCCCATGCCAATGGCAAATTCACGCACTAGAATCCCTGATTTCTTGGCAAAGTAGAAGTGCCCGAACTCGTGCACCACCACAATAATCCCGAAAACCAGAATAAAGGTTAAAATTCCGAGCATAGTATTTCCTCCGTCTTTTGATTAAAAGAGTCCAAATAAGTGCATGATTGGAAATACAAGCAACATACTATCAAAACGATCCAAAACACCACCATGTCCAGGGATAAATTTCCCAGAATCCTTGACACCAAAATGACGTTTGATCGAACTTTCTAGTAAATCACCAAATTGTCCAGCAATGCTAAAGAAAATAGCAAAGACCGACATCTTGTAAATTCCATACGGAAGAGCAACTGTTCTGTCAAACATCATAAAGATGATGGTTACTAAAATAGCGCCTAAAATACCACCCAAGGCACCCTCAAAGGTTTTATTTGGAGAAACCGTCGGAGCTAATTTTCGTTTACCATAGTTCATCCCAACAAGATAGGCACCACTGTCTGTCGCCCAGACGATACACAAGGCCAATAGAGCCTTATCTAAACCTGCAACGCGAGCATCTAGTAAAGCATTAAATCCAAAGCCAACATAGAAACTCATAGCAAGAGGGAAAACAGCGTCCTCAATCGTATAAGACTTGCTAAAAACAGTCGTTCCTAACATGATTGAAATCAAAACACTATAGGCAACCACATTCCCATCAACTGGTAAAAAAGTCAGATAATTCTCCAAGGGAATGGTTAAGGCAAAGGTTGCAAAGAGGGTCAAGAGGCCCTCCATAGTCATGGTCTCTAGACCTCTCATCTTCAAAAGTTCATGCATGGCTAGCATGGCTATGATTCCAATTGCTATCTGAAGCAAGAGGCCACCAATCATTAAAATTGGTAGGAAAATAGCCAGGGCAATCCCTGCAAACAAGGTTCTTTTCTGTAAATCTTGTGTCATATTTCCTCCTAAACTCCTCCAAATCGGCGATGACGACGATTGTATGCAAGAATGGCTTCCTGCAAGGCTGCCTCGTCAAAATCAGGCCACAAGGTATCCGTAAAATAGAGCTCACTGTAGGCTCCCTGCCATGGAAGGAAATTGCTCAAACGCAATTCTCCACTAGTACGGATAATCAAGTCTGGGTCTCGTACATCCTTAGGCAAATGCTGAGTGAAGAGATAGTTGCCAATCAATTCCTCTGTGATGTCACCTGGGTTGATTTTGGCATCTAACACATCCTGGGAAATCAACTTAAGAGCCTGTGTAATCTCAGCACGTCCACCATAGTTGAGGGCAAAATTAAGAATCAAACCTGTGTTGTTCTTAGTCAATTCCTCAGCCTTGGTCAGAGCTTCAAAAGTTTGCTTAGGCAGGCGGTCTGTCTCCCCAATCATTTGAATCTTAACATTATTCGCATGCAATTCCGGGACATAATTATCATAAAACTCTACTGGCAAGTTCATGATAAACTTGACTTCCTGATCTGGACGGGTCCAGTTTTCTGTAGAAAAAGCATAAACTGTAATCACCTTGACGCCTAGTTTGTTGGCTGCCTTGGTCACAGTTTGCAATGCTTCCATGCCCGCCTTGTGTCCGAAGACTCGCGGTTGCATACGTTTTTTAGCCCAACGCCCATTGCCATCCATGATGATGCCGATATGAGCAGGAACCTGTGTCGGAACCTCTACTTCCACAGCCTTATCTTTCTTAAAAAATCCAAACATGATCTTATTCCTATTCAAAAATCTATCGTTTCATTATACCATATTTCCCTATTTTCTTCTATCACTAAGCTATTTATACTCTTCGAAAATCAAATTCAAACCACGTCAGCTCTATCTGCAACCTCAAAACAGTGTTTTGAGCAACCTGCAGCTAGCTTCCTAGTTTGCTCTTTGATTTTCATTGAGTATTATTCTCAGGCACCAAGCCCATTTTTCAAAAAAATAAGCCGCCTGATTGGGCGACTTTATTTTTTATAGGGAGATTATTATGAAAAAGTTTTAGGAGTTTAAGTTAAGGTCTTCTTAACTTATGGACTTAGTATACACTTCCTAGCTTAAAGTTTCCTTAAGTATTTTTAAAAATCAAATTTTTCCATTTTTCCTGCCAATTTTTCTTGGATAGACGTGTTTGATAAAGTTCCATTCGGTCTTCATTCTCTAAAAAATGAGGAGTTGGACGAACTTGAAAATTCAAAATATCCTCCAAACCATAAGGTGCATAGAGTTCAAAATCGGATTCTTCATTCAAGCGTAGTCCAACAGCCGTACACCGTTCTGGATACTTACTCATAGCATCACGGGAACTGGTATAGGGAGCAGTATGAGGGCTATGCTGATGCATATAGACCTGATTTTTCAACTCCCATTGGTACTGAGGAAAATCCTCTCGTAGCTTTTTCTCCAGTAATAAGGTTTCCTCATAAGAAATATCTGGATTAAAGAAAATCACATCTACATCTGTTTCACAGTCAAAAGGGGATTTATCTGACAAGAGATTCCAGATGAAATTCCTGACAGAACCTGCTGCCAACCAAGAATCTTTCAAACCAAGGTTTCGGATGATAGTCAAAATAGCCATCATATCCGGATTTTCTCTGAAAGAGTCTAAAATTTCAGCCTTATTTTTCAATATATTCATACCCTAAATGCTCATATGCCTTAGCAGTCGCCACCCGTCCAGAACGTGTCCGCATGATAAAACCTTTTTGAATCAAGTAGGGCTCATACATGTCTTCAACTGTCTCACGCTCTTCTGCTATGTTAACAGAAAGAGTTCCTAGACCAACAGGACCACCACCGTACATCTCAATCATGGTGCGAAGGATTTTCTGGTCCACATAGTCCAGACCTTCATGGTCAACATCCAGCATAGTCAAAGCCTTATCAGTAATAAGATCATCGATAACCCCATTCCCTATAATCTGGGCAAAATCGCGCACGCGTTTGAGGAGACGATTGGCAATACGAGGGGTTCCACGACTACGTAGGGCTAATTCAGATGCTGCCTCATGAGTGATTTCCATCTCAAAAATATCTGCCGTCCGCTCAACAATTTCCGTCAAGTCAGCATGGGCATAATACTCCATGTGACCTGTAATTCCAAAACGTGCCCGTAGCGGATTTGAGAGCATACCAGCCCGAGTCGTCGCACCAATCAAAGTGAAAGGTGGCAACTCCAAATGAACACTGCGACTGCCTTCACCAGCCCCAATCATGATATCAATGTAGAAGTCCTCCATGGCACTATAAAGCACCTCTTCCACTGACATTGGCAAACGATGAATCTCATCAATAAAGAGAACATCCCCAGGCTCTAAGTCATTCAAAATCGCTACCAAATCACCGGCTTTTTCAATGACTGGACCCGAAGTCTGCTTGAGATTGACACCTAGTTCATTGGCAATAACAAAAGCCATGGTCGTTTTTCCCAAGCCTGGAGGGCCAAATAAAAGCACATGATCCAGCGCTTCATCCCGCATTTTGGCAGCTTCTATAAAGATTTGAAGCTGGTCCTTGACCTTATCCTGCCCAATATATTCACGTAAATACTGAGGACGGAGCGTGCGTTCTACTAACTCCTCGTCCCCCATTATCTCATTATCTAAAATTCTACTCATGGCTCTATTATATCAAAAAACCAAGCCACAAACAAAAAAGCCACCTGATTGGGTGACTCCAGAGTTTAGCACCTATGTGGTATAACATTCTACGGCACTGCTACACCGCCTACGAAAGGAGGTGAGATAGCCCATGATGGAACTAATCCTTAAAACTATCATCGAACCGATTGTGGTCGGTGTCGTTCTTCGGCTAGTCGATAAATGGCTAAACAAGGACAAATAGTGTCAAAAAAGACCCCAAGCTTATTTGGACGTGAGCTTGGGGTCTTTTCTAGCCTATGATATAGACACAATACTTAATTCTCTTTCATTATCCCACAGTTCACACATTTCGTCAAAGATTTACATTCTCAGCTTCGCAAGCTTTAACCGCTGTACAACAATATGATGACTCACTCCTCGACAACCAAGAACATTATTACAGCAGTTCCAGTCCTTCAATTAACAGTCACTTACAATCAAATTGAGTTTGAAGTAGCTGAAGCGACAACAGACCTATTTATTAGTCATATTCGCTAAAAAAAGTCCCCGCCAATTCCCCGACCAAAATCCGAAAAATATCGGAAAATGATTTTTAGAATAGTCCCCAAAATCCTGAAATAGAGCCAAAAAACTCCACCTGATTGGGTGGAGTTAAGGGAGATTATTATGAAAAAGAAAAGTTTAGGATTTTATTAAATAAAGTTAGGAGGTCTTTATTTAATAACTATATGATACAAGACAAAGCTTAAAACTAGCTTAACTTTTCTCAAATTTTACTATTTTGCAAAAAAAATCTATCACCATCACCTATCCACGAAAAAAGCCACCTGATTGGGTGGCTTCATTAGGAGATTATGATGAAAAAAGTTTTAGGATTTCATTAAATAAAGTTAGGAGGTCTTTATTTAATGACTATATAATACTAGACCATCCTTAAATTTTGCTTAATAAAAAACAAATTTTATTATTTTTCTCGATTCATCCAAGTCATTCCTATACAATTATAGGTGGATAAGATTTCAAAGCCCATAGAACGATAGAATCCCAAGGTTCTTTCTGTCTGGCCTGTCACCAGCTGGACTTGATAGGCATCTTTGTAATCCTCTAAAGCCTCTTTCATCAAGGCGCTACCAATCCCTTGACGCTGATAGATTGGTAAAACAATTAAATCCTGAACCAATACTGATGAGAATCCATCGCCAACCAAACGAATCAAGCCTACCACAGCATCGCCATCAAGTGCCACATAAATCGCTAATGAATGAGATAAGGCCTGCTCCAGCATCTCTGGTTGATGGGTATAATTTGTCCAACCGACAGCCTGATAGAGATGCAAAACATCCTCTAGCTTGACAATTTCTTGCTTTTTAATAGTAATCATCTCAACACCTCTTAGAGTTCTCTCAAGCTCTTGTACTGCTGTCCATTTTTGTCAAAATTTTCAGGACGCAACCATGTTTCCAAACGAGATTTTACTTTGGGCCAATCCTTATCAATTATAGACAACCAATCCGTATCCCTCGTGCGCCCCTTATAAACCACTGCCTGACGGAAGGTTCCTTCATAAATAAAGCCCAAACGTTCCGCTGCTCGTCTTGATGGCAGGTTAAGAGCATCGCATTTCCACTCATAGCGACGATAGTTAAGTTCCTCGAAAACATAGCGCGCCAGGAGATACTGGGCTTCTGTCCCTATTCGTGTCCCCCTGAGCTCTGGAGAAAAAGTGACAGCTCCCACTTCTATTACTCGGTTATTCTGGTCAATACGCATGAGAGAAAAAGTTCCTAAAACTTTACCAGTTTCCTTGTCTATGATTGCATAGTAAAAACGGTCCTTACGAGCTAACATCTGATTTAAAAGGGTAACCAGCTCCTCCATATCTGCCACTGGTTCCTGAAAAAGGTAGGTCCACATCTCCCGAGGAGTATCCGGACCATAAACAGCTAATAAATCCTCCGTATGCTTTTCCACTGAAAGAGCTTCTATTCGAGCATATCGCCCTTCTAAGAAATCAATAGAAGGCAATTCACCTGGAGTATAACCTTCCATTGACTCCCCAATCATCTGACCATATTCATTTACTGGCATAACTTTCCCCTTGTTTCGCTTTTCAAACTTTATAGTTGCCCATAGTATATCATACTTTCATAAGAAGATTCAAAAAATCCTCCAGATTCTACTCTGAAGGATTCATTTCTTATTTCACAACGATATTAACGAGTTTGTTCGGTACCGCAATCACCTTCACGATTTCCTTACCGTCAATCTCCGCTTTGACTTTTTCGTCAGCCAGAGCAATTTCTTGCAATTCTTCGCGTGATAGGTCTTTAGCGACCATGAGTTTGGCACGGACTTTACCTTTGATTTGGACGACAATTTCGATTTCGTCTTCAACCAATTTGCTTTCGTCCCAAGTTGGCCAAGCCACATAAGAGATTGACTCACCTGTTGCTGCAACTGTTTGCCAGAGCTCTTCTGCCAAGTGAGGCGCAAATGGTGCAATCAATTGGATAAAGCCTTTGGCGTAGTCTGCATAAAGCTTGTCTTCCTTGTTAGCTGCATTGACAAAGACCATAAGTTGGGCAATGGCTGTGTTGAATTTGAGGGATTCGATTTGTTCTGTGACAGCTTTAACAGTTTCGTTGTAAACTTTGTCAAGAGCGCCATTGTTTTCCGCAGCTATTTCTTTACTTGTAATCAAGCGGTAAACACGGTCAAGGAACTTACGGCTTCCTTCCAGACCTTCTTCTGACCAAGCAATCGAAGCATCAAGTGGTCCCATAAACATTTCATAAACACGAAGGGTATCGGCACCGTATTGTTCCACCACATCGTCAGGGTTAACCACGTTCTTGAGCGATTTAGACATCTTAGCTGGCGCTTGCTCTAACTCTTCACCTGTTTCTACATGGAAGAAGGAACCGTCACGTTTTTCAACCTTGTCAGTCGCCACAAGAGCCCCACGGTGGTCACGGTAGCTGGTTCCCAAAATCATCCCTTGGTTAAAGAGTTTTTGGAATGGTTCCTTAGTTGGAACAACACCGAGGTCATAGAGGAATTTGTGCCAGAAACGAGCATAAAGCAAGTGAAGAACGGCATGCTCTGCACCACCCACGTAGATATCTACTGGCAACCATTGTTTGAGGAGCTCCTCATCGGCCAATTTCTCAGTATTGTGCGGGTCAATATAGCGGAGGTAGTACCAGCTTGAACCTGCCCATTGTGGCATTGTGTTGGTCTCGCGACGACCTTTGACACCATCTTCACGAGTCACTTCAAGCCAATCTGTCAAATTAGCTAGTGGACTTTCACCAGTACCTGAAGGACGGATATCCTTGGTTACTGGCAAGACAAGTGGCAATTCATTTTCAGGAACAGCTGTTGAAGTTCCGTCTTCCCAATGAATGATAGGAATTGGCTCACCCCAGTAACGTTGACGGCTAAAGAGCCAGTCGCGGAGACGGTAGGTCACCTTCTCTTGACCACAGCCTTTTTCTTCCAACCAAGCCACAATCTTAGCAATTGCGTCTTCTTTGTTGAGTCCATCTAGGAAGTCTGAATTAACGTGAAGGCCATCTTCTGTGTAGGCAGCTTCTGCTACATTTCCACCTTCAAGTACTTCTACGATTGGAAGGTCAAATTGTTTGGCAAATTCCCAGTCACGTTGATCGTGGGCAGGCACAGCCATAACGGCACCTGTTCCGTAACTAGCAAGAACATAGTCGGCAATCCAGATTGGAATTTCCTTACCATTGACAGGGTTGATGGCATAAGCACCAGTCCAAACACCAGTTTTTTCTTTGGCAAGGTCTGTACGAGCCAAGTCAGACTTGAGGCTAGCTTGGTGTTTATAGTCTGCTACTGCTTCTGCTTGCTCTGGACTTGTGATAGCGTCAACCAAATCATGTTCAGGAGCCAAAACAGTGAAAGTCGCACCGAAAAGGGTGTCCGGACGAGTGGTAAAGACTGTGAATTCCTTGTCTGTTCCCTTAACTTTAAAAGTTACATTAGCACCAGTTGATTTCCCAATCCAGTTGCGTTGCATGTCCTTGATAGACTCCGGCCAATCTAGTTCATCTAAATCATTGAGCAAGCGCTCTGCGTAAGCCGTGATTTTGAGCATCCATTGGCGCATTGGCTTGCGGACAACTGGATAGCCTCCACGCTCAGAAGTTCCGTCAGGAAGAACCTCTTCGTTGGCGATGGCTGTTCCCAATTCCTCAACCCAGTTTACTGGCACTTCCGCTTCATAGGCCAAGCCTTTTTCGTAAAGCTTAGTGAAAATCCATTGGGTCCACTTGTAGTAGTTTGGATCTGTTGTATTGACTTCACGATCCCAGTCATAAGAAAATCCAAGCGCATTGATTTGGCGTTTGAAGTTGGCAATGTTCTCAGCTGTAAATTCTGCTGGGTCATTACCTGTATCCATAGCGTATTGCTCTGCAGGCAAACCAAAAGCATCCCAACCCATTGGGTGAAGGACATTGTATCCTTGCGCACGTTTGAAACGGCTGAGGATATCCGTTGCGGTATAACCTTCTGGATGTCCTACGTGCAGACCCGCTCCAGACGGATAAGGAAACATATCAAGAGCATAAAACTTAGGTTTTGATGCATCTGTTCCTGTCTTAAATGTATGATGTTCTGCCCAGTAGCCCTGCCACTTAGGCTCAATTTCTTTATGATTGTAAAAACTCATGGTCTCTCTCCAATTTTGTGATGTTACTATTATACCATTTTTGAGGGAATTTGAAAGACGAGAAATGTTCTTTTGGGCTTGTATGCCAAGAAAGACTGAATCGCAAATCCAGCTTATTTAGCAGTATAAAAAATTAGCCCTCATTTGGAGCTAACTTCTATCAATTATTTGTTTCTTGTATTTTCTTCCCCTAGCGTCTTTAACTCATATTTCCCGTTTTAGATTTCTTTAAGGTTTTTATTATATCCTGTAGAACTCTACAATTTAAAAACATTAACAATCTAGGTAGAGAAAATGTTCGTAAAAAAGGAGATACTTATGAAAAAAATACTATTCTTTCTCTCTTGTAGCTGGGTATTCCTTTCTTTATCAGGATGTTCTTCACCTATAGAAACAGAAACTAGCGCTGAAAAAGATTCAGATAACACTTTGGTTGTCTACTCGCCTAACCCTGAAGACCTTATCGAAGAAACAATCCCAGCCTTCGAAGAAAAATATGGTATTAAGGTTGACTTAGTACAAGCTAGCACTGGTGAATTGTTCAAAAAAGCTGAGGCTGAAAAAGAATCGCCTGTAGCCGATGTCATTTTCGGAGGCTCCTATGCCCTCTTCTCTTCTAACGAAAAACTTTTTGAACCTTATACTTCCCAAGAAAACGACCAGATAATCCCTGAATATCAAAATAAAACAGGATTCTACACACCTTATACACTGGATGTCAGTGTTATCATTGCCAATTCAGCTCTTACAAAAGATATTAAAATTGAAGGCTACAATGATCTACTCAATCCTAAATTAAAAGGAAAAATCGCTACTGCTGATCCAAGTAACGCTTCAAGTGCCTTTGCTCAATTAACAAACATGCTTGTCGATCAAGGTGGATACGAAAATGAACAAGCTTGGACCTATGTGAAAAATCTATTTACCCTAGTAGATGGAAAAATTGCATCTAGCTCTTCGAATGTTTATAAAGCTGTCGCCGATGGAGAAATGGCTGTAGGACTCACCTATGAAGATCCTGCCTTAAAACTCTTAAATGATGGAGTTGATGTAAAAGTTATTTATCCAAAAGAAGGTACCGTCTTTTTACCTGGTAACGCGGCTATCGTCAAAAATGCCAAACACATGGAAAACGCTAAAAAATTTATCGATTTCCTCCTTTCTCAAGAAATCCAAGATAAGCTAGGAACTGAAACTACAATCAGACCTATTCGTAAAAATGCTAAAACCAATAAAAATATGAAGGCAATGACAGAAATCAAGATTGCCACCGAAGATTCAGATTATGTCATTAAAAACAAATCCACTATTCTTAAAAAGTACAATGACATTTTTACAGATATCCAATCTAAACAGTAAAAGGGGTTCACTATGAGTGAGATCAAAATTATTAACGCCAAAAAAATCTACCACGACGTCCCTGTTATTGAAAACTTGAATGTCACTATTCCCAAAGGAAGCCTCTTTACCATCCTTGGTCCTTCAGGGTGTGGGAAAACGACTCTTCTTCGCATGATTGCAGGCTTCAACAGTATCGAAGGCGGAGAATTGTACTTCGATGATACAAAAATCAATAATATGGAACCTAGCAAACGCAATATCGGAATGGTTTTCCAAAACTACGCTATTTTCCCACATTTGACTGTCCGAGACAATGTTGCTTTTGGTCTCAAGCAAAAGAAAGTTCCAAAAGAAGAATTGATTCAACAGACCAACAAGTATCTTGAACTCATGCAAATTGCTCAATATGCGGATCGAAAGCCAGATAAACTCAGTGGTGGACAACAACAACGTGTCGCCTTGGCACGCGCCTTAGCTGTTAATCCAAGTGTTCTCCTCATGGACGAGCCGCTCAGTAACCTAGATGCCAAACTTCGCTTGGATATGCGTCAAGCCATTCGAGAAATCCAACACGAAGTGGGAATTACAACCGTCTATGTGACCCACGACCAAGAAGAAGCCATGGCGATTTCAGACCAAATTGCTGTTATGAAAGATGGGGTGATTCAACAAATCGGTCGGCCAAAAGAACTCTATCATAAACCAGCTAATGAGTTTGTGGCTACCTTTATCGGACGCACAAATATTATCCCTGCCACTCTTGAAAAACGGAGCGACGGCGCTTATATCGTCTTTTCAGATGGCTATGCTCTTCGAATGCCAGCTCTTGATCAGGCTGAGGAGCAAGCCATTCATGTAAGCATTCGTCCTGAAGAATTTATCAAAGATGAATCTGGAGATATTGAAGGAACTATTAGCGATAGCGTCTATCTTGGACTAAATACGGAGTATTTCATTGAAACAGGCTTTGCCTCAAAAATTCAGGTTAGCGAAGAATCAACTTTTGAAGAAGATCTACAAAAAGGCGATCGTATTCGTCTACGAATCAATACTCAAAAATTAAACGTCTTTTCTGCAGATGGTTCCCAAAACCTGATAAAAGGAGTCAACCATGGAACGTAAAAAACTAAATATTTGGACAGCCTCCTCTTTCTTCATCTTTCTTACCTATCTTGTCTTTCTCGTTTATCCTATCGTTACCGTGCTCAAGCAAGCACTCATACATGAAGGACAATTCTCACTAGCTAATTTTGTCACTTTCTTTAGTAAAGCTTACTACTCTGAGACACTTGTCAACAGTTTCAAGGTCTCCATTACCGCTACTGTCACTTCCTTAGTTGTAGGAACCCTATTAGCTTATCTTTTTTCCATGTATGACTTCAAGGGAAAGAAATTTCTACAAATATTGATTATCATTGCTTCCATGTCAGCTCCTTTCGTGGGAGCCTACTCCTGGATTCTCTTGCTGGGACGAAATGGGGTCATCACAAAATTCATGACAAATACTCTTCATCTTCCAGCTATTGATATTTATGGATTCAAAGGAATTGTACTTGTCTTTACACTGCAACTATTCCCACTGGTATTTCTATACGTTGCTGGGACAATGAAAAGTATTGACAATTCTCTACTTGAAGCTGCTGAAAGCATGGGGTCCTTCGGATTTAAGCGTATCGTAACGGTTGTTTTACCTCTCCTAGTTCCAACCTTACTAGCTGCTGCCCTGCTTGTGTTTATGAGAGCATTCTCAGATTTTGGAACGCCTATGTTGATTGGTGAAGGATATCGGACTTTCCCCGTCTTGATTTATACCCAATTCATTAGCGAGGTTGGAGGAAATTCTGCTTTTGCATCTGCTTTAGCAATTATGGCGATTATCATTGCCTTGGCAATCTTCCTTATCCAAAAATACATCTCAAACCGCTACAGTTTCAGCATGAATTCGCTCCATCCAATTGAGCCTAAAAAAACTACAAAAGGAAAAATGGCTGCCATTTATGCAACAGTCTACGGAATTATCTTGTTCTCTGTTCTACCTCAAGTCTACTTGATTTATACTTCTTTCCTAAAAACATCAGGTATGGTATTTGTCAAAGGTTATTCTCTAAACAGTTACAAGGTAGCTTTCAATCGTATGGGATCTGCTATTTTCAATACTATTCGTATCCCTTTGATTGCCTTAGTTCTAGTTGTCCTATTCGCAACATTTATCTCCTACCTAGCCGTTAGAAAACGGAATTTGTTTACAAACTTAATTGACAGCCTCAGTATGGTCCCTTATATTGTACCCGGAACTGTTCTAGGGATTGCCTTCATTTCTTCCTTCAATACCGGTCTATTTGGAAGTGGATTTCTTATGATTACAGGAACTGCTTTCATCTTGATTATGTCTCTATCTGTCAGAAGATTACCGTATACTATTCGCTCATCTGTTGCTAGCTTGCAACAAATAGCACCAAGTATTGAAGAAGCTGCTGAAAGCTTAGGAAGTAGCCGTCTCAATACCTTTGCCAAGATTACAACTCCAATGATGCTATCTGGTATTATTTCTGGAGCTATCCTATCTTGGGTTACAATGATTTCAGAACTCTCTACTTCTATCCTCCTCTACAATGTCAAAACAAGAACAATGACTGTAGCCATTTATACAGAGGTTCTCAGAGGGAATTACGGTGTAGCCGCAGCCTTATCAACTATCCTGACTGTTCTAACAGTAGGTTCCTTGCTCTTGTTTATGAAAATCTCTAAAAGCAATAGCATTACACTTTAGTTTTCCCCATCAAAAACAGCCGAAAGGATTACTTCGGCTGTTTTTTCTTATTTTGATATTCCTACTAGATTCCTAGTTCATTGCAAACAAGTCTAGACTAATTAAATAGAGACTTCCTCCATCTTCTCACGTCCTAGTTGTCGGTAACTACTGTCACCGACAACTTCTACGCTAAACTGGCCGTCCTCATATTCAAGTATCGTCACGCTACCATTATCGAGACCATGCGGATGCATGCCATTAATCAGATACACAATGGTTCCAATGGTCATTCCGTGGCTCACGACTAGGGCATTGCCCCCACCTTGCTCTTCCATTTCTTTGGCAATCGCTTCAAAACCTTCCTTGATTCGGCCACTGAGTTTTTCCCATCCTTCAGCCCAACCAGCTGTATCGACCTCTACCAACCCCTCAGCCAGTTCAGCATAAGACAATTGGTGAACATGATCCACATTAAAGATACGAGGAATAATGCCCATGAAAAGATCACCATCATAAGCTCCGTCAAAGCTACCAAAACACCATTCTCTGATACGTTTGTCCATGCGATAAGGGATTTTCCCCTGCAAACCAAGTTCTTCAAGAATAATTCCCATTGTCTGAATGGTGCGGCCAGAATCACTGGAATAAGCGCGATCAAACTGTAGACCAGATTCTCGCAAACCGATTCCTAATTCTTGAATCCCTCGCTCACCTTCAGCCGTTAAAGGAGTATCGCTCCAACCTTGCGCGCGACCAATCGTGTTAAACATAGTCTTGCCATGACGTACCAAATACAATCGTACTTTTACCATTTTCCGTCCTCCGTTTGCTTCTATTATATCATGGATGATAAAACAAAAGCCACCCAGACAGGTGACTTTTGCAGGAGATTATTATGAAAAAGTTTAGGAGTTCTATTAAATAAAGATATTAGATGAAAATCAAATTCAAACTAAATCAGTGTTATCTGTTTCAAATAATATTAGGAGGTCTTTATTTAATGATTATAGTATACACATCCAACCTTAAATAGAACTTAAAATTTCTCCTATTTTCTTAATTTTTAAAACTATGAATTGGTGCTGGGATTTGTCCTCCACGAGAGATGAAATCAACAGACGAAGCTCCATTGACCTTCATAACAGGTGCAGTACCCAATAGACCACCAAACTCAATCATATCGCCTTCTTTTCCTTTTGGAATGATACGAACAGCCGTTGTTTTCATGTTAATGACACCAATTGCAGCCTCATCTGCAATCATAGCAGCAATGGTTTCAGCAGGTGTATCCTCCGGAATGGCAATCATATCCAAACCAACGGAACAGATAGCCGTCATAGCTTCTAGTTTTTCCAAATTAAGAGAGCCATTTTGTACTGCAGCAATCATTCCTTCATCCTCAGAAACAGGAATAAAGGCACCAGACAAACCACCAACTTGGTTGCAGGCCATCACTCCACCCTTCTTAACTTGGTCGTTCAAGAGTGCCAAGGCAGCCGTCGTCCCGTGTGTCCCAACTGTTTCTAGCCCCATTTCTTCAAGGACACGTGCAACAGAATCTCCAACCGCAGGAGTTGGCGCCAAACTCAAGTCCACAATACCAAACTCCACACCCAGTCTCTCACTGGCCATTTGACCAACCAATTGACCGATACGAGTGATTTTAAAGGCAGTTTTCTTAACTGTTTCGGCTACTACATCAAAGCTCTGTCCACGAACTTTTTCCAAGGCACGTTTCACCACACCAGGACCGGAAACTCCGACATTGATGATAACATCTGCCTCCCCAACACCATGGAAGGCACCCGCCATAAATGGATTGTCCTCAACAGCATTAGCGAATACAACCAACTTGGCCGCCCCCATATCTGATAGATTAGCCGTTTCCTTGATAACTCGTCCCATATCTGCGACAGCCGTCATATTGATACCAGACTTGGTTGAGCCGATATTGACTGACGAGCAGACCTTGTCCGTTTCAGCCAAAGCACGAGGAATAGAATTGATGAGAATCTCATCTCCCTTTTGGTACCCCTTTTGTACCAAGGCAGAGAAGCCACCGATAAAATCCACACCGATTTCTTTCGCAGCCTTATCAAGCGCTTTTGCCAGAACAACGTAGTCCGTCGCATCTGTCGCTGCCCCAATCAAAGAGATAGGAGTCACCGATACACGCTTATTAACGATTGGAATCCCCAACTCAGCCGCAATTTCATCGCCAACAGCCACTAAATTAGCTGCCTTGGTCGTAATCTTTTGATAAATTTTCTCCGCAGCACGATTGATATCTGGATTGATACAGTCCAAAAGGGAAATCCCCATGGTAATAGTTCTGATATCGAAGTTTTGCTCCTCAATCATGGCGATGGTCTCAGTAACTTGTCTAATATCCATGATAACCTCCTAGATATTATACATAGCTTCGAAAATCGCTGCACTCTGAATATTGATTTTCACATTCAAAGTTTGCCCAAAAGCTTCAAATTCATTACGAAGATAAGTGAAATCTTGTTTTTCATCACTAGAGACGACAGCCATCATCGTGAAATATTCATCCAAGACAGTTTGAGAGATATCATCAATATTCAAACCCAATTCTGCAATTTTACCAGAAACACCTGCAACAATTCCAGATTTATCTTTACCAACAACAGTTATAATCGCTTTCATAAGCAAACTCCAATTCTTCTTTTAATAGGAAACCTGAACATTAAACAGGATTCTTTTCAAATAGTATAGCATAATTCTAACTAAAATACTCAAAAACGCCTGCTTACGAAGTTGTTCTTAAGAAAAAAACAATTTCGTAAACAAGCGTCTACTATCCCAACTTATGATGAGTGTTCCCGCTAGGACCGAGATCCTAGCGGTAGACCAGAGCTAGACTAAGAGCACAAGACTCCATCATCATAACACTCAACAAAATTGATGATTTTATACTAATTCGATGATCGCCATTGGCGCTGCATCACCACGACGTGGTTCAGTTTTAAGGATACGAGTGTATCCACCGTTACGTTCAGCATAACGAGGTGCAATTTCTGAGAACAATTTTTGAAGTGCTGTAGTAGAAGTGTACTTATCAGTTGCTTCATCATAGTTTTCAGATGCGATTTCATTACGTACGAAAGCAGCTGCTTGACGACGTGCATGCAAATCACCACGTTTACCTAGAGTAATCATTTTTTCAACAGTTTTACGGATTTCTTTAGCACGAGCTTCAGTTGTCACGATTGATTCGTTGATCAAAAGGTCAGTTGTCAAATCGCGAAGCATTGCTTTACGTTGTGAGCTAGTGCGTCCTAGTTTACGGTAAGCCATTTATTCCTCCTTTATTTATCTTTTAATCCAAGACCCAAATCAATGAGTTTGAGTTTCACTTCTTCCAAACTCTTGCGTCCAAGATTTCGTACTTTCATCATCTCTGCTTCAGATTTTTCTGTCAAATCATGCACAGTATTGATACCGGCACGTTTCAAACAGTTGTATGAACGCACAGACAAGTCCAGTTCCTCAATCGTACGATCCAAAATACGGTCGTCAGATTCAGTATCAGCTTCTTTCATCACTTCAGTTGACTTAGCAATCTCAGTAAGATTTGTAAACAAATCAAGATGTTCTGTCAAAATACGTGCTGAAAGCCCTAAAGCATCTTCTGGAATAATTGTTCCATTTGTCAAGATTTCAAGGGTTAATTTGTCAAATCCATCATTGCTACCTACACGAGCAGGTTCCACTTGATAGTTGACTTTTGTAACTGGTGTATAAATAGAATCTACAGCAAGTGTTCCAACTGGTGCATTATCCTTTTTATTTTCATCAGCAGGTACATATCCACGACCACTGTTAACAGTCATAGTCGCTTTTAGAGAAGAACCCTCACCGATTGTAAAGAGATAATGATCTGGATTTACAATTTCAATATCGCTATCTGTCAAAATGTCACCAGCTGTTACTTCAGCAGGACCTTCAACATCTAGTTCGATGATTTTTTCGTCTTCAACGTACGATTTCACTGCAATTCCTTTAATGTTCAGAATGATTTGCATCACGTCTTCACGAACACCTGGAACTGTGTCAAACTCATGTAACACACCATCAATATTGATAGATGTCACAGCTGCTCCTGGTAGAGAAGCTAGAAGTACACGACGAAGAGAGTTACCAAGAGTTGTACCGTAGCCACGTTCAAGTGGTTCGATTACAAACTTGCCATAATCTTTATTTTCATCAATTTTTGTTATATTTGGTTTTTCAAACTCGATCATTTAGTTACTCCCTCTTAAACGAAAAGCAGTGTAATGCGATGATTATACACGGCGACGTTTTGGAGGACGAGCACCATTGTGTGGCACTGGAGTCACATCACGAATTGCTGTTACTTCAAGACCAGCGGCAGCAAGCGCACGAATAGCTGACTCACGACCAGAACCTGGACCTTTTACAGTAACTTCAACTGATTTAAGACCGTGTTCTTGTGCAGATTTAGCAGCAGCTTCAGAAGCCATTTGAGCAGCGAATGGTGTAGATTTACGAGAACCTTTGAAACCAAGAGCACCAGCTGATGACCAAGCAATTGCATTACCATGCACATCAGTAATCATAACAATAGTGTTATTAAATGTAGCGTGAATATGAGCAATACCAGATTCGATATTCTTTTTCACACGACGTTTACGTGTTGGTTTAGCCAAGACTTTTACCTCCTATATTATTTTTTCTTACCAGCAATCGCAACAGCTTTACCTTTACGAGTGCGAGCGTTGTTTTTAGTGTTTTGTCCACGGACAGGAAGTCCACGACGGTGACGGATACCACGGTATGAACCGATTTCCATCAAACGTTTGATGTTCAAGTTTACTTCACGACGAAGGTCACCTTCAACTTTGATTGCATCCACTTCACGACGGATAGCATCTTCTTGATCTGATGTAAGATCACGTACACGAACATCTTCTGAGATTCCAGCAGCAGCCAAAATTTTCTTAGATGTTGCAAGTCCGATACCATAAACATAAGTCAATGAGATTACTACGCGTTTGTCATTTGGAATGTCAACTCCAGCAATACGAGCCATGTTTTCTCCTTTCTATCTTATCCTTGACGTTGTTTGTGTTTTGGATTTGCTGGGCAAATTACCATAACACGACCATTACGACGAATAACTTTACAGTATTCGCAAATTGGTTTGACCGATGGTCTTACTTTCATTTCTTATCCCTCCAAGTTTTTCGATTATTTAAAGCGGTAAGTGATACGTCCACGTGTCAAGTCATATGGACTCATTTCGACAGTAACACGATCTCCCGCTAAAATACGAATATAGTTTTTACGAATTTTACCAGAAACTGTTGCTAAAATCTGATGTCCATTTTCAAGTTCAACCGTAAACATTGCATTCGGCATTGTATCAACTACTTTGCCTTCAACTTCAATCACATCGTCTTTTGCCACGCAAAAGCACCTCCATAAATTTCGATTCGATGCCTCTAGACACAGAGACAACAATTATAAGTCAGACTATCTTAGTATAACATTTGTAGCGGATTATTGCAAGTGTGAAAAACGCTTTATTTCAAATTTGTCAATACTTTTTCGATATCTGAGAAGACATCATTGATATCTTGATTACCTTCGATGTCATGAACCAAACCTTTGGCACGGTAGTGAGCAATGATTGGTTCTCCTTGAGCAATATTCACATCCAAACGACGTTTCACTGTCTCAGGCTTATCATCTTCACGTTGGTAGTAATCTTCTTCCTTATAGTCAACTGGTGGGTTAAAGACCTTGTGGAAAGTTTCTCCAGTTACGCGGTGGATAATACGACCACTCAAACGTTCCAAGAGGCTATCTGGATTCACTTCAATGTTGATGACACCTTCTAGTTCAATGCCAAGTTCAGCCAATGTTTTGTCCAAGGCATGAGCTTGTTCGATTGTACGTGGGTAACCATCCAATAAGAATCCTGTTTCTTTAATATCATCTTGTGAAAGACGTTCTTTTACGATCCCATTTGTAACTTCATCAGGAACTAATTCACCCTTGTCAATGTATGACTTAGCAAGAACACCCATTTCAGTTTGATTTGCCATAGCAGCACGGAACATATCACCTGTTGAGATATGTGCAACATGGAATTGTTCTACGATTTTTGCTGCTTGAGTTCCCTTACCTGCACCAGGTAAGCCCATAATCAAAAGATTCATGATTTGATCTCCTTATTTTATTTTTAAATAGAAGCAAAAAGTCTTTTCACCCCTATTTAAAAACAAAATAGAAGAGGGGAGACCAAACTCTCACTAATGTTAGAGTTAAACCTCCACTCCCTCAGCATTTACTGACTCAGTAAATACTTTTATTCTGTTCTGTCCATGAAACCAACATACTTACGTTTCAATAGGTAACCTTCCAATTGTTTGATTCCTTCAATACCTGTAGAGATAATGATCAAAAGACTGGTTCCTCCAAAAGCAACTGCCTCTGAAAGTCCAAAAACATCTTTTGCTACAATCGGTAAAATAGAAATCACACCAAGGAATAGGGAACCAACAGTTGCAAGACGACGAAGAAGTTTAGACATATATTCTTCTGTACCTTTACCAGGACGAACTCCATGGATATAAGCACCGCTCTTTTGTAAGTTTTCTGCCGCTTTTTCAGGATTAATCTGTACAAACGTATAGAAGAATGTAAAGAGAATAATCAATAAAGCATACATAGCAATACCAGTTGGTGAAGTTGTTGCCAGCATTTCTTGTGCTGTTCTTACCCAAGCCCAATCATGACCTGTAGCGCTCAAAAACTGAAGAATAGCCGCAGGCGCTGCAGTAATCGAACTTGCAAAGATAACAGGGATAACTCCAGCAGGGTTTACCTTCAAAGGTAGGTAAGAGCTAGATGGAGCACCTTGTGCAACCTTAGTATATTGGATTGGAATTTTGTATTCTGCTTGTTGAACATAAGTTGTAAAATAAATGATCAACAATACAGTAATAATCAAAATGATTACGAAAATGATAGATGAGTTGATACGGCTACTTGGGACGTTCACAAAGTAGTCCACATAGATGCCCTGAATCATCTCTGGAATTGATGCAACAATCCCGGCAAAGATAATCATAGAAACACCATTTCCGTATCCCTTATCTGTAATTTGCTCTCCCAACCAAGTCACAATCATGCTACCAGCTGTTAAGATGATACCAATCATGATAAAGACTTGTGGTGTAAGAGCTGTTTTCAACAATTGAGCTCCAGCCAAAGTATTAAAACCAGCTGTAATACCGATAGATTGCACAAAGGCTAAAACAAGAGCAATATAACGAGTAGCTTGATTTAATTTTCTTCGACCTACCTCCCCTTGTTTACCCCACTCTACAAACTTGGGTAAAATATCCATTTGCAAGAGTTGGACAACGATAGAGGCCGTAATGTAGGGACTAACACCAAGAGCAAAAACTGAGAAGTTTTTCATGGCATTCCCTGAGACCAAGCTCAACATGTTTAAGAAGGATAATCCACTTAAAGCATTCAAGCTATTGGCATTCACACCAGGAACTGTAATGCTAGTTCCGATACGAAAGACCAAAACGATAAAAATTGTAAATAAAATTTTTGATCGAACCTGCTTGACTTTAAGAGCTTCTCTTAATAATTTAAAAAACATAGGTCACCTCTCTTAGATGACTTCTACTGAACCACCTTTAGCAGTGATAGCTTCTTCAGCTGATTTAGAGAATTTAGCTGCTTTCACAGTCAATTTCTTAGTCAACTCACCGTTACCAAGAACTTTAATACCTGATTTTTCAGCTTTAACAATTCCTGCTTCGATAAGAACAACTGGAGTAACTTCAGCACCATCTTCAAAGACGTTCAATTGGTCAAGGTTCACAATTGCGTATTCTTTAGCGTTGATGTTAGTGAATCCACGTTTTGGAAGACGACGGAACAATGGAGTTTGTCCACCTTCAAAACCAAGGCGAACTCCGCCACCGCTACGAGCTTTTTGACCTTTTTGACCACGACCAGATGTTTTACCGTTACCTGATGAAGTACCACGACCAACGCGGTTACGTACTTTACGAGAACCTTCTGCAGGTTTCAATTCATGAAGTTTCATTTTTATTTTCTCCTCTTTTGTAAAATGCTAGCGCCGATAAGGGAGAAAAGGTTGTCTCCCCCATCAACTCGCCTATACGACGTCATCATAGATGACTATATCTAGTTTTAGGGGATGGTATAGTGCACATCCCCTAAAAATTCATTAGTTTACTTCTTCAACTGTTACCAAGTGAGATACTGCAGTGATCATACCACGGATAGCAGCGTTATCTTCTTTAATAACAGAGCTGTTCAATTTGCCAAGTCCAAGTGCTACAACAGTTTTACGTTGTGATGGAATGCGTCCGATTGGAGACTTAGTCAAAGTAATTTTAATTTGAGCCATTTTATCCCCTTTCTTATGCCAAATCAGAAACTGAAATACCACGAAGGGCAGCAACTTCTTCAGCGCGTTTCAATTGTTTCAAACCTTCAACAGTTGCACGAACAATGTTGATTGGAGTGTTAGAACCAAGTGATTTAGATGTAATATCTGCCACACCTGCCAATTCCACAACGGCACGAACTGCACCACCAGCGGCAACTCCAGAACCTTCTACAGCAGGTTTCAACAATACTTTAGCTCCACCGAATTCTGAAAGAACTTCGTGTGGGATTGTTGTTCCAACCATAGGAACTTCGATCAAGTTTTTCTTAGCATCATCTACTGCTTTACGGATTGCTTCTGGAACTTCTTGAGCTTTACCAGTACCAAATCCTACGCGACCGTTGTGGTCACCAACAACAACAAGAGCTGCGAAACGAAGACGACGTCCACCTTTAACAACTTTTGTAACACGGTTGACAGCAACTACGCGTTCTTCTAATTCAACTGCATTGTCTTTAAATGCCATTTTCTAGTGTCCTCCTATTAGAATTTCAATCCGTTTTCACGAGCTGCATCAGCCAAAGCTTTCACACGTCCGTGATATAGATATCCACCGCGGTCGAACACCACTTCTGAAATACCTTTAGCGTTTGCACGTTCTGCAACGAGTTTACCGACAGCAACGGCTTGTTCAGTTTTAGTTCCTTTTGAAACTTCTTTGTCAAGAGTTGAAGCACTTGCGAGCGTTACACCCGCTACGTCATCAATCACTTGAGCGTAGATGCCTGTATTAGAACGGAATACGTTCAAACGTGGGCGATCAGCAGTTCCAGAGAGTTTTCCGCGAACGCGACGGTGGCGTTTTTGGCGGAGTTTGTTTTTATCTGGTTTTGAAATCACAGTTTTCACCTCTTTAGTTTTAAATCGTGTGCTATGCACAAAGTTGGAAAATAGGTTGGTGGTTGAGACTCAACCACTCAACATTATTTACCTGTTTTACCTTCTTTACGGCGAACGAATTCACCAACGTAACGGATACCTTTACCTTTATATGGTTCTGGTGAACGAAGGCTACGTACGTAAGCAGCTGTTTGTCCAACTACTTCTTTTGAAATTCCGCTAACAACGATTGTTGTTGGGTTTGGAAGTTCAAAAGTAATTCCTTCTGGAGCTTCAACTTCGTCTGGATGAGATTTACCAACAGCCAAAACAAGTTTAGATCCTTGAAGTTGTGCACGGTAACCAACCCCGCGCATTTCAAGTTCTTTCTTGAATCCTTCTGATACACCAACAACCATGTTGTTCAAAAGGGCACGAGTAGTTCCGTGAATAGTTTTCATTTCTTTTGAATCGTTTGGACGGTGAAGAGTTACTTCAGTACCTTCCACACGGATTTCAATATCTTTTGAGAACTCACGAGTAAGTTCTCCTTTAGGTCCTTTTACAGTTACAACGTTGTCATTGTTAGTGATTTCAACACCAGCAGGCAACACGATAACTTTATTACCAATACGTGACATGTTTATTTTCTCCTGTTAAATTGTCAGGCCAGAATGGCCAGTTTTCACGGGGTTCAGATACTTATTTAGTTCAAGAGCTGAACTGAACACGCTCTAAGAACTGTGCAAAATAGATAAGTTGGCTTGTTTGTAAACAAACTTCTCCAACTTTCTAATTTTGCTTTGTTCTTTACGAGCTTTGTATCTTGATTTTACCAAACGTAAGCGATAACTTCTCCACCAACATTCTTTTGGCGTGCTTCTTTATCAGTAAGCAAACCTTCAGAAGTTGAAAGGATAGCAATTCCAAGTCCGTTAAGAACTTTTGGAAGGTCTTCACGTTTTTTGTAGACACGAAGTCCTGGTTTAGAAACACGTTTCAAGTTAGTGATAACTTTTTCACCATTTGGTCCGTATTTAAGGAATACACGGATGATGCCTTGTTTGTCATCTTCGATGATTTCAACGTTTTTTACAAAACCTTCGCGTTTAAGGATTTCAGCAATCCCTTTTTTGATGTTTGATGCAGGTACTTCAAGTACTTCGTGTTTAGCTTGGTTAGCATTACGAATACGAGTTAGGAAGTCTGCGATTGGGTCAGTCATAACCATTTTGTTTTTCTCCTCTTACTAGTAGTTTGCAAGTTGCACTTGCTAGTTAATGATTGAGCTAGGCTCAGATAGTATTGATACATTCAAATGAGAAAACTCTTATTTGAACACGAGCTACAACCTGTGCAAAAAAGATAAATTTGTTTTGGAGCATCGCTCCTACACCAAATTTCCTATTTTTGCTGTGGTTGTTACGCTCTTCGTATCATGATATTACCAAGATGCTTTGGTAACGCCTGGGATTTGTCCTTTGTAAGCTAATTCACGGAAGCAAACACGGCAAAGTTTAAATTTGCGGTAAACTGAATGTGGACGACCACATTTTTCACAACGAGTATAAGCTTGAGTAGAGAACTTCGCTGGACGTTTGTTCTTAGCAATCATTGATTTTTTAGCCATTAGATTTACCTCCTATATTATTTTGCAAAAGGCATTCCAAGGCCTGTAAGCAATGCACGTGACTCTTCGTCAGTGTTAGCAGTTGTTACGATAACGATGTCAAGACCACGAGTTTTGTCAACGTCATCGAAGTTGATTTCTGGGAAAATCAATTGTTCTTTCACACCAAGTGTGTAGTTTCCGCGTCCATCAAATGATTTTGTTGGAACACCGTGGAAGTCACGTACACGTGGAAGTGAAACTGAAACCAATTTATCCAAGAATTCGTACATACGTTCACCACGAAGGGTAACTTTTGCACCGATCGCAACACCTTCACGAAGACGGAAGCCGGCGATTGATTTTTTAGCTTTAGTGATAAGTGGTTTTTGACCTGAGATAAGTGCCAATTCTTCAGCAGCTTTTTCAAGGCTTTTAGCGTTTGATACAGCTTCACCAACACCCATGTTCAAAACGATCTTATCTACTTTAGGCACAGCCATCACTGATGAGTAGTTGAATTGTTCTGTCAAAGCAGGAACTACTTCATTAAGATATTTTTCTTTTAAACGATTTGCCATTATACTTCTCCTTTCCTTCGTGATTAATCAAGCACTTCGCCTGATTTTTTGTTGTAGCGAACTTTTTTACCGTCTACAAATTTGTAACCAACACGACCAGCTACACCATTTTTGTCCAAAACTTGAACGTTTGATACGTGGATAGCTGCTTCTTTCTCGATGATACCACCTTGAGGAAGTTCGTTAGTTGGACGTTGGTGTTTCTTAACGATGTTAACACCTTCAACGATAACTTTGTTTACTTTTGGAAGGGCAGTAAGGACAACAGCTTCTGTTCCCTTATCTTTACCAGCGATTACGCGAACTTTGTCGCCTTTTTTTACAAACATTAGGTTTCTCCTTGATTTTTCTTACGCCCATAAGGGCACCCTGGAGGTAAATCCAGGGGACTAGTTTGTTTCTAAAAATTAAAGTACTTCTGGAGCAAGTGACACGATCTTCATGAAGCCACCTTCACGCAATTCACGTGCAACTGGGCCAAAGATACGTGTTCCGCGAGGAGTTTTGTCTTCACGGATGATAACTGCTGCGTTTTCGTCAAATTTGATGTATGAACCATCAGCACGACGAGCACCTGATTTAGTACGAACGATAACTGCTTTAACAACGTCACCTTTTTTAACCGCACCACCAGGAGTAGCTTGTTTTACAGATGCCACGATAACATCACCGATGTTTGCAAATTTACGTCCTGAACCACCAAGAACTTTGATAGTCAAGATTTCGCGAGCACCGCTGTTGTCTGCGACTTTCAAACGAGTTTCTGTTTGAATCATTTCAGTTTTCTCCTTTCAGGTTTGATTAGATGATGACCGCTTCTTCAACAACTTCTACAAGACGGAAACGTTTTGTAGCTGAAAGCGGGCGAGTTTCCATGATACGTACGATATCGCCTTCTTTGGCAACATTGTTTTCATCATGAGCTTTGTATTTTTTAGAGTAGTTAATACGTTTACCATAGACTGGGTGGTTACGTTTTGTTTCAACTACAACTGTGATTGTCTTGTCCATTTTGTCAGATACAACACGTCCAACAAGAACTTTACGATTATTGCGTTCCATTGAAATTTCTCCTTCCCTAGTCTATTATTTCGCTTCAGATTGAACTGTTTTGATACGAGCGATTTGTTTTTTAACTTCTTTCAAGCGAGCTGTTTGTTCCAATTGACCAGTAGCAGCTTGGAAACGAAGTTCAAACAATTCTTTTTTCAATTCGTTTTCGCGCTTCGCGAGTTCTTCTTGAGAAAGACCACGAAGTTCTTTAACAAATTCTTTTACTTCATTAAGTTTCATGCCTTCTCCTTATTCTGCTTCACGTTTTACGAATTTACATTTAACTGGCAATTTGTGGCTAGCAAGACGAAGCGCTTCGCGAGCGATCTCTTCAGATACACCAGCGATTTCGAACATCACTTTACCACGTTTAACTGGTGCTACCCAACCTTCAGGTGCCCCTTTACCAGATCCCATACGCACACCGATAGCTTTAGCAGTGTATGATTTGTGTGGGAAGATTTTAATCCAAACTTTACCACCACGTTTCATGTAACGAGTCATGGCGATACGAGCAGCTTCGATTTGGCGGTTAGTGATCCAGTGGCTAGTTGTAGCTTGAAGACCGTATTCACCGAATGCTACTTCTTTTCCACCTTTTGCTTCACCGCGCATTTTTCCACGGAATTCACGACGGTGTTTAACACGTTTAGGTACTAACATTGGTTATTTACCTCCTTTAGTGTTTTTGCGAGCTGGAAGAACTTCACCACGGTAGATCCATACTTTAACACCAAGTTTACCGTATGTAGTATCTGCTTCTTCCCAAGCGTAATCGATATCTGCACGAAGTGTGTGAAGTGGAACAGTTCCTTCAGAGTATCCTTCAGCACGGGCGATATCTGCACCGTTCAAACGACCTGATACTTGAGTTTTGATTCCTTTAGCTCCAGCACGCATTGCACGTTGGATTGCTTGTTTTTGTGCACGACGGAAAGCAACACGTTGCTCCAATTGACGAGCAATTCCTTCACCTACAAGGTGAGCATCCAAATCAGGTTGTTTGATTTCGATGATGTTGATGTGTACTTGTTTTCCAGTCAATTTGTTAAGTTTCGCACGGAGTGCATCAACGTTAGCACCACCTTTACCGATAACCATGCCTGGCTTAGCAGTGTGAAGTGAAACGTTAACTTTGTTTACTGCGCGTTCGATTTCAATAGTTGAAACTGCTGCGTCAGCAAGTTCTTTTTGAACGAATTTACGGATTGCAAGATCTTCATGAAGGTAATCCGCGTATTCTTTTTCAGCATACCATTTGGCATCCCAATCACGGATGATGCCGACACGCATACCAATTGGATGTACTTTTTGACCCACGATTTTACCTCCTTATTTTTCTGCAACAGCTACAGTGATGTGAGCTGTACGTTTGTTGATTGGTGAAGCTGAACCTTTCGCACGTGGACGGAAACGTTTCATAGTTGGTCCTTCGTTTGCGAATGCTTCAGATACTACCAAGTTAGCTTTATCCAAACCAAAGTTGTTTTCAGCGTTAGCTACAGCTGAGTTCAAAACTTTCAAGATGATTTCAGCAGCTTTGTTTGGAGTGAATGTCAAGATTGCGATTGCATCGGCTACGCTTTTACCACGGATGTTATCAAGAACAAGACGTGATTTACGAGGTGAAACACGTACTGTACGAGCCATTGCTTTAGCTGAAGTAATTTCTGCCATTTATGTTCTCCTTATTTTCTACGTGTTTTCTTGTCGTCTGCAGCGTGACCTTTGTAAGTACGAGTTGGTGCAAATTCACCAAGTTTGTGACCTACCATGTCTTCTTGGATGTAAACAGGTACGTGTTTACGTCCGTCATAAACTGCAATAGTGTAACCAATGAAACTTGGGAAGATCGTTGAACGACGTGACCAAGTTTTAATAACTTTTTTCTTTTCGTCGTTAGCTTGAGCTTCAACTTTTTTCATCAAATGCTCATCGACGAAAGGTCCTTTTTTAAGACTGCGTCCCATTTTTATATTTTCTCCTTTAAATGTTGTACCACAACGGCTTGCGCTCACATGGAGCGCTACCGAGCTGGCGGATTTATTGCTTAAGCGACTAGTTTAATATTATTTCTCGTTGCGACGACGAACGATAAGTTTGTCAGATTTCGCTTTCTTGTTACGAGTTTTAAGACCAAGAGCAGGTTTGCCCCATGGAGTAGATGGTGCTTTACGACCAACTGGTGCTTTACCTTCACCACCACCGTGTGGGTGATCGTTAGGGTTCATTACAGAACCACGAACTGTTGGGCGGATACCTTTCCAACGACTACGTCCTGCTTTACCAAGGTTTACAAGTCCATGTTGTTCGTTTCCGACAACACCAACTGTAGCACGGCAAGTTCCAAGAATCATACGAACTTCACCTGATTGAAGACGAACAAGAACGTATTTACCTTCAGAACCCAATACTTGAGCAGATGCACCAGCAGCACGTACCAATTCACCACCACGACCTGGTTTCAACTCGATGTTGTGGATCAAAGTACCAACTGGGATGTTAGCAAGTGGAAGAGCGTTTCCGACTTTGATATCTGCTTCTGGACCTGAAACGATACGTTGACCTACTTCAAGACCTTTTGGAGCGATGATGTATGCTTTCACACCGTCAGTGTAGTGTACAAGAGCGATGTTTGCAGAACGGTTTGGATCGTACTCGATTGTTTTAACAACTGCTTCAACATTGTCTTTGTTACGTTTGAAGTCAACCAAACGGTAGAAACGTTTGTGTCCACCACCTTGGTGACGAACTGTGATACGACCGTTGTTGTTACGACCAGCCTTGCTCTTCAATGCAACAAGCAATGATTTTTCAGGAGTGCTTGTTGTGATTTCAGCGAAATCCAAAGAAGTCATATTACGGCGACCGTTTGTTGTTGGTTTATAAACACGAATTCCCACGATATTTCCTCCTTAGATTATTCAGCTTCAGCAGCAAACAACTCGATTGCTTTAGAATCAGCTGTAAGTGTGATGATAGCTTTTTTAGTTTTGTTAGTAAAACCAGTGTAACGTCCAACACGTTTAGCTTTTGGTTTTACGTTGATTGTGTTAACATTAGCAACTTTAACACCTTCGAAAGCAGCTTCAACAGCTTGCTTGATCAAAAGTTTGTGTGCACGAGTGTCAACTTCAAATACATATTTTCCTGCTTCAAGTTGAGCCATTGAGCTTTCAGTGATTACAGGTTTTTTGATAACATCATACAAATTCATTATGCAAGAACCTCCTCGATTTTAGAGATAGCTGCTTGAGTAACAAGAAGTTTGTCACTATTTGCGATGTCAAGAACACTTGCAGTTGTAGCAGTCGCAACTTTCACGTTTGGAAGGTTACGAGCTGAGAGAGCTGCGAATTCGTTTCCTTCTTCAAGAATAACAAGGACTTTAGAATCGATGCTCAAAGCTGCAAGAACTTTTGCAAATTCAGCAGTTTTTGGAGCTGTAAATTCAAGAGAATCAACGGCTACAAATTTATTTTCAGCAACTTTTTCTGAGTAAACAGATTTAAGCGCAAGGCGACGAACTTTTTGAGGAAGTTTGTACGCATAGCTACGTGGAGTTGGTCCGAAGACGATTCCACCACCACGCCATTGTGGAGAGCGGATAGAACCTTGACGAGCACGTCCAGTTCCTTTTTGACGCCATGGTTTGCGTCCGCCACCTGAAACAGCTGAGCGGTTTTTAACTGCGTGAGTTCCTTGACGAAGGCTAGCACGTTGGCTGATGATCACATCAAACACAACAGATTGGTTTGGTTCGATACCAAAGATTGCATCGTTAAGAACAACTTCGCCCGCTTGTTTACCAGTTTGGTCGAATAATGTTACATTTGCCATTTTGACTGTATTCCCCTTTCCTTATTATTTACCAGCTTTAACTGCTGACTTGATAGTGATAAGAGATTTCTTAGCACCTGGTACGTTACCTTTGATAAGGATAACGTTCTTTTCTGGAATAACTTGTACAACTTCAAGGTTTTGAATTGTTACGCGGTCACCACCCATACGTCCTGCAAGGTTTTTACCTTTGAATACGCGGTTAGGTGCAACAGGTCCCATAGAACCTGGACGACGGTGGTAACGAGAACCGTGAGCCATTGGTCCACGTGATTGTCCGTGGCGTTTGATAACACCTTGGAAACCTTTACCTTTAGAAGTACCAGTTACGTCAACAACGTCTCCAGCTGCGAATGTTTCAACTGTGATTTCAGCACCAACTTCCAAGCCTTCAACGTTTTTGAATTCACGAATGAAGCGCTTAGGAGCCGTGTTAGCTTTCGCTACATGTCCTTTAGCAGGTTTGTTGCTCAATACTTCGCGTTTGTCATCGAAACCAACTTGGATAGCGTTGTATCCGTCTGTTTCAACAGTTTTAACTTGAAGAACAACGTTTGGAGTTGCTTCAATAACTGTTACAGGGATCAATTCGCCAGCTTCAGTGAAGATTTGAGTCATTCCCACTTTTTTCCCTAAGATTCCTTTTGTCATGAGAAAATAGTTCCTTTTCTATATTTTTTATTCAAAAAGTTTTTAACGA
The DNA here is from genome assembly GCF_047464965.1 of Streptococcus mitis. Taxonomy (GTDB): domain Bacteria; phylum Bacillota; class Bacilli; order Lactobacillales; family Streptococcaceae; genus Streptococcus; species Streptococcus mitis_DU. The sequence continues at coordinate 187,584 of NZ_JASHAT010000001.1, read as the reverse complement.
GCGTTTTTTATGCTCAAATATCAAGCTTTAGATTAAAGTTTGATTTCTACGTTTACACCACTTGGAAGATCCAATTTCATCAAAGCATCAACTGTTTTTTGAGTTGGGTTAACGATATCGATCAAACGTTTGTGTGTACGCATTTCAAATTGTTCGCGAGAGTCTTTGTATTTGTGAGTCGCACGAATGATTGTGTAGAGGCTACGTTCAGTTGGAAGTGGGATTGGACCCGCAACTTGTGCACCTGTACGAGTAGCTGATTCTACGATTTTTGCAGCCGCTGTGTCAAGCGTACGGTGTTCGTAAGCTTTCAAACGGATACGGATTTTTTTATTTGCCATCTTTTTCTCCTTTTCGTCTATTTAAGATAATAGGCTAGCTCCACAAGAAAACCGACGCGGCGTTGCGTGGCAATGCAACCGAGCGTGTCGCAACCTCTTGCATCAAAGCTAAGGCTGTAATTTACAGCACCATAATAGAATAACACAAAGCCCCTGCGATTGCAAGGGTTTTGTTGCTGTTTTTTAAAATTTTTAACATGAAAATGTTTTCTTTTTTAGCAGGTCATTTATTTATGTATTCTATGGAAGAAAGTTACTCTCTCTTCACCTGTTCATAGATTTCTTTTCCGTCATTAAGCTTATCCCAAATCACTACTTGCCCACTTTGGAGCGATTTTTGCACATCTATAATTCGTTGGTTGGACGACCCTCGAAACTGGAGCATGAGATTTCTCTTAGTTCGGTCATACCGTCCATCGACAAGAATGTCAATCAATGATAAGAGTTCCAGTTTATCTGGAGTTTCCAACATCATTTCTTCCCATGTATAGCCCGTCCATGACCAGACGTCCTTGTCTGGCAATTCCTTTCGAATGCGCTTAACGAGCGGCAAAAGAATACCCGTATTGAGAAAGGGCTCCCCTCCCAGCAAGGTCAAGCCTTGAACATAAGGTTGAGCGAGATCTGTCATGATCTGTTCTTCTAATTCTGCTGTATAGGGAATGCCAGCATTGAAAGACCAAGTCGCTACATTATAACACCCCTCACAGTGAAACATACAGCCTGATACATAGAGAGAGTTACGCACGCCTTCGCCATCAACAAAGTTGAAGGCCTTGTAATCAATAATGCGACCTTGACTGAGTTCCTCGCTTTTCCATTCTTGTGGTTTTGGATTATTCATTCGCTACCTCTATCCAATAACGTTCGACTCCATTGCGAACATCCTCAAGGAGCCCACCATTTACTAAAATGACTGCTCTGCTAGCAGGATTATTTACGCTACAGGTCACAAGAGTTCTCTTGATGTTCTTTCCCTTAGCAACTTGCAAGCCCTGACGGAGAGTTTCCTTAGCATAACCCTTGCCTCTTTCTGATGGACGAATGGAGTAGCCAATGTGGCCAGCATAATTCAGTAACCCCTCATTCAGTCTCAATCGCAGATTCAAAAATCCTAGAGCACGACCTACATCATCAAATGATACAAATTGAATAGAAGGAACACGATTTTCAGGCAAGTTTATTCCCATCTCTTTTTGCATATTTGTTTCCAACCACTCTTCATACACAAAGTTCTCTGTATCCCAAAATCCTCCATCATGGGCTGATTGGCTCTTTTCAAACTCTGCCATCATCTCTAAAACTGTTTCTTTATCTGCTAATCTTGGTCTGCGTAGTTCCATCCTTACCTCCCACTATGAGAAAAGCGAGAGCTGACTCTCATACTCTTCGAAAATCAAATTCAAACCACGTCAGCGTCACCTTACCGTAGATATATGTAACTGACTTCGTCAGTCTTATCTACAACCTCAAAGCAGTGCTTTGAGCAACCTGCGGCTAGCTTCCTAGTTTGCTCTTTGATTTTCATTGAGTATCACTTTTATTTTTTCTTGTTCTTGTTTAAAAATTGTTCTCTGAGGCTAAGCAAACGTTCTTTCTTACCAGCTCCACCTTTAGAGTGTTTCTCGTGATAACGGGTCACTTGTGCACGCCCCTTATCGTCTAATTGATATTTTCCCATTTCAGTTCTTTCTAATTGGTTACTTGGTGACCAGCTATTTTAATCGTTGAGCCGTTCATGTGTTTGACACGCGCTGCGATTTCCTTGTGACGCCCATTGACCATCGGTCTCGCTTGAGGATTACCTAAATAGCCACAAGTCCGTTTAACAACGTCTACTGTTTTAGGGTCGCTATTGCCACAGTTAGGACAAGCAAATCCTCTCTCAGTTGGTTCAAAATCCCCTTCAAAGTCACACTTGTAGCAACGGTCAATTGGTGTATTGGTCCCAAGATAGCCCACACGGTCATAGGCATAGTCCCAGACAGCTTCCAAGGCCTTTGGATTTTGCTGAAGGACTGGATACTCACAATAATGGATGAAACCACCCGACGCACCTGCTTCTGGATAGACTTTCTCAAAATCCAATTTTTCAAACGGTGTTGGATTTTTACGAACATCGTAGTGGAAAGAGTTGGTGTAGTATTCCTTATCTGTAATATCAGGAATAGAACCAAACTTGTCTGTATCTAGTCGGCAGAAACGGTCTGTCAAACTTTCAGATGGTGTTGAGTAGATAGAGAAATGGTAGCCATATTGGTCAGACCACTCTTCTACACGGCGTTTCATATCGCGAATGATATCTAGCGTGAATTCCTTAGCATCTGGATTACTTTCCCAGCTGTTTCCAAAGAAAACAGTCGCTACTTCATACAAACCGATATAGCCCAGCGAAACTGTCGCACGACGATTCTTAAAGAGCTGGTCAACACTTTCTTCTTTACCTAGACGATGACCAAAAGCACCGTATTGATAAAGGATAGGAGCATTAGCTGGTGTCGCTTCCTTGGTCCGTTCAACACGATAAACCAGGGCATCTTCAGCGATATTCATACGCTCGTTGAAGATTTCCCAGAACTTGTTCATATCTCCTTCAGACTCGAGAGCAATACGAGGTAGGTTAACTGTCACAACACCCAGATTCATACGGCCTGAATTGACTTCTACACCATTTTCATCCTTCCAACCTTGAAGAAACGAACGGCAACCCATAGGCACCTTGAAGGAACCTGTCAAGTCAACAATCTTATCGTAAGACAAGACGTCTGGGTACATCCGCTTGGTTGCACACTCAAGAGCCAACTGCTTAATGTCGTAGTTGGGAGTCCCTTCTTCCAAGTTAAGACCTCTTTTTAGCGTAAAAATGAGCTTAGGGAAGATGGCTGTACGGTGTTCTGAACCAAGGCCCTTAATGCGAATGTTTAAGATAGCTTTTTGAATTTCCCGCTCAAAACGATTGGTTCCTAGACCAAAACCTAGCGAAGTGAAAGGTGTTTGTCCATTTGAAGTGAAGAGAGTGTTGATTTCATACTCGAGAGATTGCATGGCATCATAGATATCTTTTTGGGTTTTCTTCCAAGCGTAATCTTCCCGTTTGTCAGGTAAGACCCATTCTTCCGCATCCTTGAGGTGTTTTTGGTAATTCTTCTCTGCATAAGGCGCCAAAACTTCATCGATACGGTCAGCTGAACAGCCACCGTACTGGCTAGAAGCAACGTTGGCGATAATTTGAGAAATCTGAGCTGTCGCAGTCTGGATAGACTTGGGACTTTCTACCTCTGCATTTCCAATCTTAAAACCATTCTCCAACATCCCCTTGAAATCAATCAAACAGCAGTTGGTCATAGGTGTATAAGGACTGTAGTCCAAATCGTGATAGTGGATATCCCCTTTTTGATGGGCATTGGCTACATGCTTAGGAAGCATTTGCAGTCCGATTGATTTCCCAACAATCCCTGCTGTCAAATCACGCTGGGTATTAAAGACATCGCTGTCTTTATTAGCATTTTCATTGACAACGGCCTGGTCTTTGTTGAGAAGTTTATGGATGCTAAAGTTGATATCTGTCGCTTTTGAACGCTCAAAATCCCTTTGTGTCCGATAAGTAATATACTCCTCAGCTAGCGCATATTCTTTGGCTTCAAGGAGTTCATGTTCTACGATATTTTGAATTTCGTAAATCTTAACCCCCTGTGGAAAGCGACTATGAATTTCTGTGACAATTCGCTCGGTCAGAGCATCGAGGCGTTTTTCGACCAGGGGTGTCACATCCATAACCTTGTCAGCCGCCTTGTGGAGAGCCTTGTCAATCTTGTCCACATCAAATACAACACGTCTCCCATCTCGTTTTTCAACGAAGAGAGTTGGCAAAATTGTAATTTTTTCTTCTAGTGCAATCATATGCATGCTCTTTTCTAAAATGTTCTTTCTAAAAAGTATTATACCACTCTAAAAAGAAAAATCAATATCTTGTGTTAAAAATCCTAAAATTTTTAAAAATACACAAGATATTGATTTCGTTATTTAATTTTATAGACTTTAAACTCTGAGTAATCAGTCTTTACTTGTTGGTAATTTTCTTTCAAAATTGTTTCCACTTCAGACCAGACTGCTACCTTATCATTCACCACAATCACCTTAGGTTTGTTTTCTTTCAAGTCATTGATTAAACTAGTTTTATTCTCTTCTGTACTCGTGTAAAGAAGAGGTGATGGGAACATGGATCCAGACAAACGCTGGCTTTCTTTATACATCTGAACATGTGAATCCCAAATATAGATTTGGTCACCATCACTCGTCTCTTGTTTGACTCTATCTACCACTTGATGTTGTTCTCTATAAGAAGCTGGATGCAAGACAAAACGAGCTACAAAAGGAATTGCAATCAGATAAACCACCACTAGGATCGGTAAGTAGAGATTCCCTTTCATGAATTTTTTCCATAAAGTAGGAACTTCTTCTCTTCTACTACGGCGAGCTCCCCTAGCTGAATGTTTCCCACGAATACTGGTCATCAAAAGAAGGAGTAAAAATGGAAGGATTAGAATCAAACGCGAACCGTGAAGAGATTCTTGAGAAAAAAGCAACAAAGCTAATACAAATAAGAAAGCAAAACTAGCTGGCACTGAAATAACATACAATCTTGATGCCTTTGATTGGAACAATCCTAGAAAAACAAGGAAGAGAGCTCCTAAACCAAAGGTCAACAAACCATAGAATACAACATTATCCATTAGTTGAGGATTCGTAAAGACCTGAAGGGAATCAATCGGATATAAAAGACTTCCCATAGCTCCTCCAAAACTACCTGAAGTAAGCACATAGTAGCCTACTGGATAAAAGATGAGAGAAAAGCCAAGTGCTGCTGCAAAAAACTGATAAACTCCATGAGCAAAGCGACCATGCCCAACATTAAAGACAAATAAACCAATCGTTACTACTACAGTAAAGAGAAGACTTGTAAGAGGCTCTATGAAAAATGATAGACCCAAAAAGATCCCCAGACGTAGAAATCCCTTGTCATGGTTAGGATTTGATAGATAAGCTGCTATGAACGAAAATCCTGCAAACAGGAATGGCAGAGCTAAGATCGTAGCATAGCCTCCTCCAAAACCGAGACCGGATACCAAAATATAAAATATGGTTAGGAGTTGCTTGGCTTGTTCCCTTTGTCCCGTCAGATAGTCAGTTGAAGAAAAGAGGAAGTAACCTCCTCCTAAGAGAGCTAGCCATTCTACCAAGGCAAAAAGAATGCCTCCTTGGGTAATATAAAGTGGCAAGTAATAAAGAAGACCGTGACTAGCATAATAGCTACTGTAGAGCTGTCCTCCCTGATGTAAAGCCCACCCTATATACAAATCCTGCGCCTGAGAGGGACTTACCATATCTAAAAGTAAAGGTAGCACCACAGAAAAAACCGTTGCAATCGTACTTCCAATGATGAGTCTGAAAAATGGAAAAGCTACCTGTTCTTCTTTTTCTACATGAGATTCAAGGTTCCTATCCAGTCTATTTTCAATTTCATTACTCTGTATCGTTTCGGATACTTCTTCGATTCTGCCATATACAGCCATGTCGTTTCTCCTATTCAATTTATCTGTCTTAGTATATCAAAAAGACCTAAAATTGTCAGCTTGCGATGGCTGTTTGAGTGATTTTTTGCATAGTTTCACAAAGGTTTCAATTTCCCGAAATCGATGTAAATTCGTCTGTTTAAATGACATGATATAATCCAATTCTTTCTGAGTCAGCATCATTCCTCCTATATCTTCTTATTCGTAAAAGGCAAGAAAAATAGGACTGGGTTGTATCCTAAGTCCTAGATTTCTTATAAGATAGGGGCGAATAACTGGGCAATTTCCTTAATTAATTTCTGATACCAGCTATTTTTTATCGTATGAGGGAAAATTTCTTGCGATACCGAAAAAATCTCCTGAAAGTCTTTTTGAATCTCTGTGATTGATGCCGTTTTATATAGCAAAACTGCATCTTCATAGTGATGAAGCAAACTTCTATAATCTAAATTAATCGTTCCAACTGCAGCAAAGTCCTTATCCACTAAGATTTGTTTACTGTGGATGAAGCCTAGACTATACTCAAAAACCCTTACTCCTGCTGACAACAAATCCGGATAGGCCCCTCTTGTAATGAGTTGGATTAATTTTTTATCTGGAATGAAAGGAGTCACGATGCGAACATCAACACCCCTCATGGCCGCGTTTTTAATACTCTCAGTTAAATCATAGTCAATAATCAAATAGGGTGTTGTGATATAGACTGAGTCAGTAGCCTGATTAATCAAACTTTGATAGACTTTTTTCCCTACCTGAGTACTGAAGATGGGCTTGGGACCACTACCATAGGGAATACAGAGCCCTTGGCTAGAACGAGGCTGGTTTTCCAAGTGATACTGGTCAAAATCACTGATTTCCCCACGATTGATGTACCAAGTCATCAAAAAGAGACGGGTTAGAGCCTTGACACCAGGGCCATCTATGCGAATCCCACTATCCTTCCAATAGCCAAAGCGTTCTACATGGTTGATATACTCATCGGCTAAGTTAATGCCTCCTGTATAAGCTACCTGACCATCTATAACAAGGATTTTACGATGGTCTCGATTATTATAAGCTACCGTCAAACGAGGAATCACCTTGTTAAACTTATGAGCTTCAATTCCTCGACTACGAAGCTGAACAGTATAGTCTCCAGGTAAAGTCGCCATACAACCGATATCATCATAGAGCATCTTGACCTCTACACCCTGAGCTGCCTTTTGCTCTAGTATATCTAGTATGCTATTCCACATCAGACCTTCTTCGACAATATAGTACTCTAGAAAGATAAATTTCTCAGCTTTCTTGAGGTCTTCCAACATATGTTGCCACATGCTTTCACCCGAAGAAAAGAATTGTGAATCTGTTCGATCATAGACATCGGCATTGCTATCCATACTTAGCAAAGATTTGATAACTCCGTAAGCCGCCTTATCATCTTCCTTCAATTTCTGGCGGAGAGCTTTACTGTTATCCTCCCGAAAATGCATGGAGCCAAGTTTGTCCAACTGCTTGATTTCTTTTTTGGACAATCGCCTTTCACCAAACATCAGATAGAGCAGGGGGCCAATAACAGGAACAAAGGTCACCACTAACCACATTACCTTGCTTTCAGGCGCCATGGAACGATTGACAATCGCTACGATAGTCGCCATACTCATAAAGATTAAGAGAATACCCCATCGAATAGGAGCCATCCGCCCTAAATAAAGAAAGAGACCAAAAACAAGACACAGTTCAAGCAACATAATCGAAAGACTAAAGCCATACTTGGACATCAATAATTGAAATTTTCTATATTTCATACATCCCCTCCTTGATATTTTGATACTCAATGAAAAGCAAAGAGCAAACTAGGAAGCTAGCCGCAGGTTGCTCAAAACACTGTTTTGAGGTTGCAGATGGAAGCTGACGTGGTTTGAAGAGATTTTCGAAGAGTATGAATGCTAAAAACAGGTAATTGATACTAGTATAACTCAGGTATTCGGTAGAAGGCAAGTATTTATAATCATTTTTCTGCGTAAAAACAAAAGAGACTGACAAAACCAGTCTCCTTCTAGTCTATTTTGATAAAACAATGCGATCAGACGCTTCTCTATCCATATCGTCGATAATCATCTGATTTCCATTGATTGCATAAATCTTGACATCATCCCCAATAATCATACGTTGATTAGCGGCATCGAAGCTAACCTGCTTGATTTCTTGATCTCCGTCAGTTTCTACCTGTGTCCAGGTGCCCGTTGTACCAGTTACCACTAAAGTGATACGGTCTCCCTCGTCCTGACCGGTATAGGTTCCATCAATATCAGTTGGTTGAGCCTCAGGAGCATTTTGTGAAGAACTTGTTGCTGCCTGGCTGCTATTTTCTGTAGAAGATGAAGCAGCAGATTGTGATTGCTGAGTTTGTTGTGTTTGCGAGTGAGTTGCTGGTTGTTGAACTTGTTGTGCTCTTTGTGAACAAGCTACTAAAAGACTAAGACTTGCTAGAGAAGCAAGAGAAAGTGTGAATCTTTTTAATTTCATGATAAATTTCCTTTCTGCTACCAATTTACAGAATTTTTTCCCTCTAACTAGTAGTTTCCCTAGTATAACAAGTTCAAAAAAGGAGGTCAATTCATCTGCTCATGGGTCAGCAAGTAGCCCCGTACTTCTGAGATAAAATAGAGAGACCCTGTAACGAACAACAAATCCTGGGCACCTGCTCTTGCTTCAAAATTGCTAATAAATTCTCGGTAAGAAGGAACTATATCGTAACCTGTTACATCTGTTTCATCCAAAGAACCTTGATAGTCAAAGCCGGTCACCTTGAGTTCCACCTGAGACAATTTTTCAGTCAGATAAGCCAACATCCCTTGATAATCCTTCCGTTTCAAGGCTCCAAATAGGATTTGAGGACGATAACCTTCCTGCTCTTTTTCTTTAATAAACTCAACCAAGCGAGCCAAGGCAGGAAGGTTATGAGCACCGTCCAAGTAAATCTGAGGACGAATACGCTCCAAACGCCCAGCCCAATGGGTCTTCTCCAAAGCCTGTCTTACAACCTGTTCATCAACAGCTTCCTTTCCTTCTCTCATAAAGAGAAGAAACGTTTGTAGCGCCAAGGCCGCATTTTCCTGCTGATAAGCTCCTTCCAAGCCTATTTTCAACTGTGAAAGGTTAGCCAAAGAGCTTGAAAAATCCCCATTCAGCATTGAAAAATCCTGACCTGCCTGATAAAGGTCAACAGCTAAAGATTCTGCTTTTTTCTGACAAACAAGCCTAGCTTCTGAAGGCAACTTAGCAATCACTGCCTTTTTACCAGCCTTAAAAATACCAGCTTTCTGCTCTGCAATTGCTGCTATACTGTCACCCAGAGTCTCCTGATGATCAAGTCCGATGGAAGTGATGACAGCAATCTCTCCAGTTACCACATTGGTCGTGTCTAGTAAACCACCAATTCCCACTTCTAGTAAAAGCAAATCCACCGCTTGCTCTCTAAAATAAAGAAAAGCAATCAAGGTCAGCAATTCAAAAAAAGACAACTGGTCATGGGTTTGCAGGAGCGTTTTCTCCATCTCCTTGACCTTATTAGCCAAACGGATGAAGTCTGCATCAGCTATTGGTTGCCCGTTAATGCAGATTCGATCATTGATAGAGACGATATGAGGGGAGGTGAAAGTCGCAACTTTTTTGCCATGCCCCATAAATAACTCCCTCATAAAAGCAATGGTAGATCCTTTCCCATTAGTCCCAGTGACGTGGATAATAGGGTAAGACTTCTCGGGATTTCCTAACAAATCCACCGCTTGCTGCATTCGATCCAAGCCTGATCGAAAATTCAAACCAATCCGACTATGGAGCCATTCTTCTACTTCAAACATACACATCTCCTTGACAAAAGTCCAATCAATTACCGCATCAAAGCATGATGACTAACAAAAAACGAGGCCAGGATTTTCGTCCCAACCTCTTACCTGGTTAGCTAATAACTAGCTACTATAAATGCTAACGTGGAGTAAAAACATCCCCCGAACTTACTGACGGTTTTTATTTTTTAGCGTCAGGCTAAAAACGTCCACCGGATGTGCCTGCGTTTCTAATTTCTAGCGCAGGGCTAAACACGTCCACTGGACGTGTTTACTCCTCCATAAAGCTGTTGAAGACTTCTTCAATCATGTTCCATTCGTCTTCTGAGTCTTCTGGGATTGGTTGCAATTCACCTTCTGTTCCATCTTCGTTTTCGATGAATGAGTAAGCTTGGATTTCAACTTGTCCGTCTTCGTCTTCTTCTGCGTTAACTGGTACTAGAAGAACATAGTTTTTACCAAATTCTTCTTTTCCGTCAATGGTCAAAAGGATTTCAAACAAGGTTTCATTTCCTTGCTCATCTACTAGTGTAATTAATTCACGTTCTTCGTGGTCGTGGTTATGATCGTGTGACATAGCCTCTCCTTTGTATTAAAATTTTCTATCTAAATAATTTTGTAAAATCAGCTGAGCTGCTAACTTATCAATAACTTTCTTGCGCTTATTGCGACTAATATCTGCTTGTTCAATCAACATGCGCTCTGCGGCAACTGTTGTCAAGCGTTCATCTTGATAGTCTACTGGTAAACCAAAAAGCTCTTCTAGCTTTGCTCCGTAGGCTTGACTAGCTTCCACGCGCGGTCCGCTTGTATTGTTCATGTTTTTAGGCAAGCCCACTACAAATCGTTCCACCTTGTAAGTATCAACCAACTCCTTAACGCGGTCAAAACCAAATTGGCCTTGCTCCTCATTGATTTGGATGATTTCAAGTCCTTGAGCTGTAAAACCAAGCGGATCGCTAATGGCCACCCCTACCGTTTTTGAACCGACGTCCAATCCCATAATTCTCATAGGTTATAGATCGACTCCTTGTCCTTTGAGGTAGTAGCGGACCAATTCTTCAACGATTTCATCACGCTCATACTTACGGATTTGATTTCGTGCATTATTATAACGAGGAACGTAGGCAGGGTCTCCACTCAATACGTAACCTACGATTTGGTTAATTGGGTTGTAGCCCTTATCGTTCAAAGAAGCATAGACATCAGTCAAAGTTTCGCTAATTTCTTTTTTATTGGAATCGTCCAATTTAAAACGTACTGTTTCTTCAGTAAATCCCATTCTAACACCCTCTTTCCTTAGAATAGTACCATTATAGCATAATTCCTTACGTTCTACAATTCAGGTAGTCTATTTATTTGGATTTTCTATTGTTCTGTCGCGCCATTTGCCAATCTGTCTGAAATATATTTGCTTGGTTCATTCTTCAAGAGATTTTCTAAACCAATGTTCTTCAAATATTCTAACTGAGAAGCCTTCTTGACATCCAAAACTTGAAAATCAAAACTAGTCGTTGTTTGAAGTTCGGTTGCACTCAATAGTTTAGTTTCAAGCTTAAATCCTGCTAATTTACGAGCTTCTATGATAGCCTCATCCTTCTCCTCTGCCTCCAGAAGAGCTTTTTGAGTTTCTTCCACTCCATGTTGGTCGATATAAGTCTTCAACTCATCAGAAACTGGACGTTTTTGTTGAATCGTTAAGCTCAAAAAAGTCTTGTCCTTGTATGTAATGGTTTGGGTTTGCTGGCTGCCATCATCTGACTTGGGCAAGACCAAAGTCTTGGTCACAACTGTATTCTTCTCGGCATTTTCAATAACTGGCAATGCCGACTGAAGCGTATCCTTTTCTGTTTTTGTAGCTGGTCCAGTTTCTTTTTTCTGTCCGCAACCAACTAGGACAAAAAGGAAAGCTAGACTAACAAGAACTATTTTTTTCATCTCTTTCTTCTTTCTTTTTGAAATTAAAATAGAATAAGACTGGGAGTTGCTCCCAGCCTTGATGTTTATAGAGCTGCACGCAAACGTGCTTCTGCATTTTCTACATTACGGACAGAGCGTGGTAGGAAGGCACGAATATCGTCTTCCTTATAGCCAACTTGCAGGCGTTTTTCATCTACAAGGATTGGGCTCTTTAAAATTCTCGGTGTTTCCATAATCAGATTGAGGACTTCGTTGACACTCAAATCTTCGATATCCACTCCAAGGGCTTTGGCATAGCGATTTTTAGATGAAACGATGCTGGCTATTCCGTTATCTGTTTTGGTTAGAATATCCAGTAATTCTTCTCTCGTAATTCCTTCTTTACCAAGATTTTGTTCTTTATAACTTAACTGGTGGGCATTGAGCCAGGTTTTTGCTTTTTTACAGCTAGTACAACTTGAGACTGTATAAATTTTAATCATGTACCTACCCCTTTCGCTACATGTTACTATCAGTTTAGTCTATTATACCATAAAAAACATCCGACTTGCGACCTATTTTTAAATTTTTTTAACTTTTTTCGTCATTTTCGTACTTTTTTCTTGACAAAATGAAATTTACAGCCATTCTTTATATTTCTTGATATAGATTTTTTTCACAATTGTCACGCTAATCATATACAAAATAATGATGAAAAGCAAAAAGATGAAATAAATCGGTTTTAATGGAGTTAGATGAAGTAGGATTGCGAGTGGACTGTAGGGAAGGAAGGTCACAAAGGCTGCAGCCAATAAGGTTGTCACAAGGACTAGCCAAGCTGGACGACTTTGTAAAAAGGGAATTTTGGCTGAACGCAGCATATGGATAACCATGGTCTGTGACCACATGGACTCGATAAACCAACCTGTCTGAAACAAGACAATAAATCCTACGGCAGACTCTGCCCCATGAACATAAGCTTGACCTGTTGTCATGGGTACAATGATAAAATAAAGCAAAATAAAGGTCAAAATATCAAAGGCAGAAGAGATAGGTCCCATCCAAATCATGAAACGTGTGATGGACTTAGCTTCCCAGGTATGCGGATTTCTCAAAAAATCTTTATCCACCTTGTCAAAAGGCAAGGCAATACAAGACAAATCATAGACTAGATTTAGGATAATCAAATGGACTGGTGCCATTGGTAAAAATGGTAAAAAGATTCCAGAGACCAATAGGGATAAGATATTTCCAAAATTAGAACTCACTGTCATTTTGATATATTTAGTCATATTGGCATAGACCTTACGCCCTTCAACAAGTCCTTTTTCAAGCACCATGAGATCCTTATCAAGTAGGATAACATCAGCCGTTTCTTTGGCAATATCTACTGCTGTATCAACAGAAATCCCCACATCTGCAACTTTCATAGAAGGAGCATCATTGATCCCATCTCCCATATAGCCAACAGCATGACCATTAGCCTTAAATTGCAAAATAATCCTTGCTTTTTGGTCAGGAGAAAGTTTGGCAAAGACGGTTACCTCCTCCACGGCTTGAGCCAATTCTTGATCACTCATCTGATCAATTTCAGATCCTAACAGCATCTGATTGATATCCAAACCAACCTTTTCACAGACTGCTTGGGTAACTTTTTCGTTGTCTCCCGTCAAAATCTTTGTTTGAACCCCATGTTCTAACAGAGCCTTAATTGCTGGTGCTGCAGATGGTTTAGGAGGATCTAGGAAGGCTAAATAACCAGTTAGAATCATATCCCCTTCATCATCAACTGTATAGGCATGACCTTCCCTCAAACCTGACTTATAGGCCACTCCCAAGACACGCAAACCTTGTTGATTTAGTTGTCTGACTTCTGCTAAAATTTCTTCTCTAATAACATCTGTCAAGGGAGTAATCACTCCTTGATATTCCGCATAACTGGAAATCGTCAACATTTCCTCTAGGGCACCCTTGGTTACCAAACTAACAACTTCGTGTTCATCCTTAACGATAACACTCATCCGTCTACGTTCAAAATCAAAGGGAAGCTCATCTATTTTTTGAAAAGTTTGAGCCAGATTTTGCAAGAGGGTGTGTTCTTTTGCTTCCTTTTCAGTCCGTTTGATGATGGCTCTGTCCATCAAATTTTTCAAGCCCGTTTGAAAATAAGAATTGAGATAAGCTCGTCTCAAGACGGTCAAATCCAAGCGTCCATGTATATCCAAAGGATATTCAAGAACAATTTCGTCTTGAGTGAGGGTTCCGGTTTTATCCGTACACAAGATATCAATCGCCCCTAAGTCCTGTATGGCATTGAGTTTCTTGATAACCACTTTTTCCTTGGCCATAATGATGGAGCCTTTTGCTAGACTGGCCGTGATAATCATAGGAAGCATCTCAGGTGTCAATCCAACACCAACACTCAAAGCAAATACGCCAGCTTCTAACCAATCTCCATCTGTTAAACCATTGGACAAGAAAACGATGGGCACCATGACCAACATCAAACGAATCAAGAGCCACGAAATACTATTCATCTCCCGTTCAAACGAAGTAGGCTCATCATAGGTGTTCAAAGTCTGCTCAATAACCCCCATCATGGTAGCATCACCAACCGCTAAAACCACGGCCTTGGCACTACCAGACAAGACATTGGTTCCCATAAAGGCGAGCGCTTCTGCTTCTAGCAGACTATCAGATTGTTGAACTGTTGCCTTGGTCAAGGCCAATTTTTCAACCGATTCACTTTCACCTGTCAAGCCCGACTGTTGTACAAAGAAATCGCGCGACTCAAATAAAAGAAGATCTGCTGGAATCATGTCTCCAGCGCTTAATTTAACCACGTCACCCACTACCAAATCATCGATAGGTACTTCTTGGATTTCTCCTTGACGAATGACAGTCGCTGTGTTGACAATCATTTTTGAAAGATTGGTAGCTGCCTTATCACTGCGGAGTTCTTGGATAAATCGAATACCTCCAGAAATGAGGACTAGAACAACGATGATAATGGAAGTCGTCGGATCCTCTTGACCTGGTTTTGCCAACCAGACATTGGTCACTAAGGAAATCACGGCGATGACCAGCAAGATGATTGTAAAAGGATTGATAATGGATTCGTAAATCTTTTTGAGGATACTGTCTTCTTGACCCTTTGTGATGGTATTTTCGCCATATAGGTCACGATTTTTCTCCACCTGCTCCCCAGTCAAGCCTGTTAGACTTGTCTTATAAAAAGATAGAGTTTCGTTTAAAGATGTATGAATAGCTGTTGCTAATCTTTCTTTTGTAGTTTTCATTGGTTTCTCCTATCTGTATGAATGATGTGTTTCATACACAGAGACCAATCACTTTATAAGGGCAGAACGACACAAATCAGCGATTGGCTGTGTATGTGCGGTTCCGGATGATCGTCAATTTGCATCGTCTATTTCCTTTCTTTGTTTTTAAACAGTAGAAAATCCTACCATCAAAAAATGGCAGGATTAAAAAACTAATTATCTGTTTTTTCGTTCAAGCTTTAACTCCATAGGGCAATGTAATGAGCTTAGTCTTGGCCTTCGCGACCAGGACTGTTGACCAACGAGTAGTGTCTCCACTGCTTTGCGGTAGTCATCCGTATCCCTATGGTAGCCTCACCTACCGTTTTCGTTTTTCAGTATAAACCTTTAAAATTTAAAAGTCAATCATTTGAGTTGTTTAACTCTTAGATAACTATCAACTCTTTTGGAGCTAGGGTCAATAATTCACAACCGGTCTCTGTAATCAGGATATCATCCTCAATACGAACACCATATTTGCCTTCGATATAGATACCTGGTTCATCGGTCAAGGCCATACCTGCCTTAATCGTTTCTGTAGAAGTTTGGCTAAAGTAAGGCTCTTCATGGATATCCAGTCCAATACCGTGTCCGATACCGTGGGTAAAGTAGTCTCCATAGCCTGCCTCGATGATAATATCACGAGGGATTTTGTCAAAGTCACGGAAACCTAATCCTGCCTTAGCCTGATCAATCAAGGCTTGGTTAGCTTTTAGAACTGTATTGTAAATCTCTGCTTGCTCGTCGCTGACATGCCCTAGATAGATAGTCCGTGTCATATCACTGACATAGTGGTCGTAGAGGCATCCAAAGTCCATGGTAATGGCTTCTCCTAGCTCCACTGGTTTGTGCATTGGATGGGCATGGGGTTTGGAAGAGTTGATACCGCTAGCTAGAATGGTGTCAAAAGATAAGCCAGATGCTCCCAACTCACGCATGCGGAAGTCAAGGAAGTTGGCAATTTCAATTTCAGTTTTTCCTGGTTTGATAAAGTCAAGCGCATCACGGAAAGCTTGGTCTGAGATAGAACAAGCCTTGCGAATAGCTGCAATCTCCGCTTCATCCTTAATCATTCGAAGACCTTCAACAAACTGAGTCTGTGGAAGCAAGTCAATTCCTTCAAAGGTTGCCTGCATACGGTGATAATAAGACACCGAAATCTCATCCTCAAAACCGATACGAGACAAGCCCATATCCTTGACAATACCTGCAATAACAGCCAATTCATCGCGATCTGCTACGATTTCAAAACCACTGGTTTCTTGCTTGGCTGCAATGATATAGCGAGAGTCTGTCACCAAGACCTGACGGTCACGGCTGATAAAGACTGTTCCGTTTGAGCCCCAAAAACCAGTCAAGTAGTAGACGTTTTTAAGATTGTTGATGATGATACCATCTAGTTCTTTTTCTTGCATTTTATCTAGAAATGCTTGTACGCGTTTATTCATGATGTAATTTTCCTTTCAAATAATGTCCTGTGTAGCTGGCTTGGTTAGCAGCTACTTCTTCTGGAGTTCCTGTTGCGATGATGGTTCCACCACCGACACCGCCCTCAGGTCCCAAGTCGATGATATGATCTGCTGTCTTGATAACGTCTAGATTGTGCTCAATGACGAGGACTGTATTGCCATCGTCTACAAAGCGAGCCAAAACCTTGAGCAAGCGAGCGATATCCTCTGTATGAAGACCTGTCGTCGGCTCATCCAGAATGTAGAAAGATTTTCCTGTCGATCGTTTGTGAAGTTCACTAGCCAGTTTCATACGCTGGGCTTCTCCCCCAGAAAGGGTGGTAGCAGGTTGCCCCAATGTCACATAGCCTAGCCCTACATCCTTGATGGTCTGAAGTTTGCGTTGAATTTTCGGAATGTGTTGGAAAAATTCCACCGCATCATTGACAGTCATGTCCAAGACCTGCGAGATATTCTTTTCCTTATAGTGAACTTCTAGGGTTTCACTATTGTAGCGAGTCCCGTGGCAGACTTCACAAGCCACGTAAACATCTGGCAAGAAGTGCATCTCAATCTTGATAATCCCGTCACCTGAGCAGGCTTCACAACGACCACCCTTGACATTGAAACTGAAACGTCCCTTTTTGTAACCACGAATCTTAGCCTCATTTGTCTGGGCAAAGAGGTCACGTATATCGTCAAAAACTCCCGTATAGGTAGCAGGGTTAGACCTCGGCGTTCGTCCGATAGGGCTCTGATCAATATCAATCAAGCGGTCTACATGCTCAATCCCTGTAATCGTTTTAAACTTACCAGGTTTGTCTGAATTGCGGTTGAGCTTCTGAGCAATAGCTTTTTTGAGAATGCTATTGATTAGGGTAGATTTACCTGAACCTGATACACCTGTCACCGCGATGAATTTTCCTAGTGGGAAGCAAGCTGTGACATTTTGCAAGTTGTTCTCACGCGCTCCTGTAATCTCGATAAAACGACCATTCCCCACACGGCGCTCTTCTGGCACTGGAATGGCACGTTTACCTGACAAGTACTGGCCTGTGATAGACTTGCTGTTGCGAGCCACCTGTTTGGGCGTACCTGCAGCGACAATCTCTCCACCAAAAACACCTGCACCGGGACCAACGTCAATCAGATAATCAGCTTCGCGCATAGTATCTTCGTCGTGTTCCACCACGATGAGAGTATTGCCCAAATCACGCATCTTTTTCAGACTGGCAATCAGGCGGTCATTGTCCCTCTGATGAAGGCCAATTGACGGCTCATCCAATATATAGAGGACTCCTGATAGGTTGGAACCAATCTGAGTTGCCAAACGAATACGCTGACTTTCCCCACCTGAAAGGGTTCCTGCCGAACGTGACAGAGTCAGATAATTAAGACCCACGTTATTAAGGAAGGTCAAACGATCCTTGATTTCCTTGAGAATAGGCCGAGCAATGATGGCTTCATTTTCAGACAAGGTTAACTGGCTCACTAACTCCAAGTGGTCTGCGATAGACAGGTCTGAGATTTCTCCGATATGTGGTCCTTGCTCGCCACCCACACGGACAGACAAGGCCTGGTCATTGAGACGATAGCCGTGACAGGTTCCGCAGGTCAGCTCATTCATGTAGAGACGCATCTGGGTGCGAGTATAATCGCTATTAGTTTCATGGTAACGACGTTTGATATTATTGACAACTCCTTCAAACGGAATGTCAATATCGCGTACACCACCAAATTCATTCTCATAGTGGAAATGGAATTCCTTACCATCTGATCCATAGAGAATCAAGTTCTTATCTTCTTCTGACAAGTCCTCAAAAGGCTTATCAATATCTACTCCAAAGGCTGTCATGGCCTGCTCTAGCATGTTTGGATAGTAGTTGGATGAGATAGGATTCCAAGGTGCCAAGGCTCCCTCACGCAAAGTTTTGCTGGTATCAGGAACCACCAAGTCAACATCCACCTCCAGCTTGATGCCCAAACCGTCACACTCACTGCATGAGCCAAAAGGAGCATTAAAGGAGAAGAGACGTGGCTCTAACTCTGGAACAGTAAAACCACAAACTGGACAGGCATAGTGCTCAGAAAATAGCAACTCAGAATCGTCCATAGTGTCGATAATGACATAACCTTCTGCGATACGAAGGGCAGCCTCTATAGAGTCAAAGAGACGGCTACGAATGCCCTCCTTGATAACAATACGGTCAACCACAACATCGATATTGTGTTGCTTGCTCTTGGACAACTCTGGCACTTCGGTCACATCATAGATTTCCCCATCCACACGGACACGGACATAGCCATCTTTCTGAACCTTTTCAATGACACTCTTGTGTTGCCCTTTTTTCTTACGAATGACCGGAGCTAAAATTTGCAGACGTTGGCGTTCTGGCAATTCCAAAACCTTATCCACGATTTGCTCTACAGAAGAAGCCTTGATAGCCCCGTGTCCGTTGATACAGTAAGGCGTCCCCACACGTGCGTAGAGGAGACGCAGATAGTCATTGATTTCAGTCGTTGTTCCAACGGTCGAACGAGGGTTTTTACTAGTCGTTTTCTGGTCGATGGAAATAGCTGGGCTGAGACCATCAATGGCATCCACATCTGGTTTTTCCATGTTGCCCAAAAACTGGCGAGCATAGGCTGATAGACTCTCTACATAGCGACGTTGGCCCTCAGCATAGAGGGTATCAAAGGCCAGGCTGGATTTCCCAGACCCTGACAAACCAGTCACAACAACCAGCTTGTCTCGCGGAATCTCCACATCAATATTTTTTAAATTATGGGCACGCGCCCCATGAATGACAATTTTATCTTGCATCTTTGTTCTTTCTAGTCCATTATTGCTTACCATTATACCAAAAAAAGTGAGATTCTATTACCCAAAAGGCCGATTTTGTAGTATAATAGTACGGTGTGAAAAAATCTGAAAAATGAGAAAGGATAAGGGATATGAAACAAGTTTTTCTCTCTACAACAACTGAATTTAAAGAGATTGATACGCTTGAACCGGGTACTTGGATCAATCTCGTCAATCCGACTCAAAATGAATCACTCGAAATCGCCAACGCCTTCGATATTGATATTGCCGACCTTCGTGCACCACTCGATGCGGAAGAAATGTCTCGTATTACCATTGAAGACGAGTACACCCTGATTATCGTTGACGTGCCGGTCACAGAAGAAAGAAATAACCGCACCTACTACGTAACCATCCCGCTTGGTATTATCATTACTGAGGAAACCATTATCACTACGTGTTTGGAACCACTACCTGTCCTTGATGTCTTTATCAACCGTCGATTGCGTAATTTCTACACCTTCATGCGTTCGCGTTTTATCTTTCAAATTCTCTATCGCAATGCAGAGCTTTACCTAACAGCCCTTCGTTCGATTGACCGTAAGAGTGAACAAATCGAAAGTCAACTGCATCAATCAACTCGTAATGAAGAATTGATTGAGCTCATGGAATTGGAAAAAACTATCGTCTATTTCAAGGCTTCTCTCAAAACAAATGAGCGTGTGATTAAGAAATTGACCAGCTCAACCAGCAATATCAAGAAATACCTTGAGGATGAAGACCTGCTTGAAGATACCCTGATTGAAACCCAGCAGGCCATCGAGATGGCAGACATTTATGGAAACGTCTTGCATTCTATGACAGAGACCTTCGCCTCTATCATTTCTAACAACCAGAACAACATCATGAAAACCTTGGCCCTTGTGACCATCGTCATGTCCATCCCAACCATGGTCTTTTCTGCCTACGGGATGAACTTTAAGGATAATGAAATCCCCCTAAACGGCGAGCCGAATGCTTTCTGGTTAATCGTCTTTATTGCCTTTGCTATGAGTGTCTCGCTCACTCTCTATCTCATCCATAAAAAATGGTTCTAAGAGGAGTTCCTATGTCTCAGATTGATCTACAAAAATTAACAAAGAAAAACCAAGAGTTTATCCACATCGCTACCCAACAATTCATCAAAGATGGGAAAACAGATGCTGAAATTAAGGCTATTTTTGAGGAAGTTATTCCCCAAATCCTTGAGGAGCAAGCCAAGGGTACGACTGCTCGTTCCCTCTATGGCGCACCGACCCACTGGGCTCATAGTTTCACTGTCAAGGAACAATATGAAAAAGAGCATCCAAAAGAAAATGATGATCCAAAACTCATGATTATGGACTCAGCTCTTTTCATCACTAGCCTCTTTGCCCTCGTCAGCGCCCTCACAACTTTCTTTGCGGCAGATCAAGCTTTCGGCTATGGATTTGTCACTCTCCTATTAGTTGGACTGGTTGGAGGATTTGCCTTCTACTTGATGTACTACTTTGTTTACCAGTATTATGGACCAGACATGGATCGCAGTCAACGTCCACCTTTTTGGAAATCTGTACTGGTTATCCTAGTTTCTATGTTTCTTTGGTTGCTTGTCTTCTTTGCAACAAGCTTCCTACCAGCTAGCCTTAACCCAGTATTGGCTCCAGTGCCACTGGCTATTATCGGAGCAGCCCTACTAGCCCTTCGCTTCTATCTCAAGAAACGCTTGAATATCCGCAGCGCAAGTGCAGGACCAACACGTTATTAAGAAGAATGATAAAAGCAACTGCAGGTGCGGTTGCTTTTTTACTACTTTCTTGATTTAAAAGCATTCTTCTGAAATCCCACATAGCTCTATCTAATCTTTTGTGATAAAATAGGCTCAATCTATTTCTAGGAGGATAAAATATGATTTCTACTATTGGTATTGTTAGTTTATCTAGTGGCATTATCGGAGAGGACTTTGTCAAACACGAAGTGGACTTGGGTGTCCAACGTCTCAAGGATCTGGGACTCAATCCTATCTTTTTGCCCCATTCGCTAAAAGGCTTAGACTTTATCAAGGACCATCCTGAGGCGCGTGCAGAGGATTTGATGCAGGCCTTTTCGGACGATAGCATTGACATGATCCTCTGTGCTATCGGTGGAGACGATACCTATCGCTTACTACCTTATCTTTTTGAAAATGATCAACTACATGAAGTTATCAAACAAAAGATTTTTCTTGGCTTCTCGGATACAACCATGAACCATCTCATGTTGCATAAACTAGGAATCAAGACTTTTTATGGTCAATCCTTCTTAGCAGACATTTGTGAATTAGAAAAAGAAATGCTAACCTATAGCCTTCACTACTTTAAAGAATTGATTGAGACGGGAAGAATCTCAGAAATCCGCTCTAGTGACGTTTGGTATGATGAAAGGACTGACTTCAGTCCCAAGGCTCTGGGGACACCTCGTGTCAGTCATACAAATACCGGTTTTGAGTTGTTGCAAGGAAATGCCCAGTTCGAGGGAAAAATCCTCGGTGGTTGCCTCGAATCCCTCTACGATATCTTTGACAACTCTCGATACGCAGATAGCACGGAGCTCTGTCAAAAATACAAACTTTTCCCTGACTTGTCAGACTGGGAAGGAAAAATCCTCTTGCTAGAAACAAGCGAAGAAAAGCCTGAGCCAGAAGACTTCAAAAAGATGTTGCGAACTTTAAAAGACACTGGCATATTCGAGGGCATCAGTGGACTCCTGGTCGGAAAACCTATGGATGAAACTTTCTATGACGACTATAAAGAGGCACTATTGGATATCATTGGCAGCAATATCCCGATTGTCTATAATCTCAATGTCGGCCACGCAACTCCAAGAGCCATTATTCCCTTCGGAGTCCACGCCCACGTAGATGCAAAAGAGCAAGTCATTCGCTTTGACTATAACAAAAAATAAATAGTTTCTCTATTTTTGTGCTTTTGTATTGGTTTTCGTTACAATTTGTATCTGAATTTATTGCATTTCGCTAATTTCTATGATATCCTTTTGAAGGAGGTGTATATGACAAAACAAAAAATTAATCGAATCGTAGGTTCTATTGGTGCCTTTATTGGAATTATAGTATTTATTGCCTACATACCTCAAATTATCGCTAATTTACAGGGAAATAAAGCTCAACCATTTCAACCTTTATCAGCTGCTATATCTTGCTTAATCTGGGTTATTTATGGATGGACAAAAGAACCTAAGAAGGATTGGATACTAATCATTCCAAATTCAGCCGGTGTTATTTTAGGTGGAATCACTTTTTTGACTTCACTCTAACAAATCTAATAGTATATATAAAAAGCTGGGAAAAGTTTCTCAGCTTTTTATATATTCTTAGATATTCTAATTACCTATACTCACTAATTACCGCTTTTCCACTCACAATCGTTCTCGTGGTCATCAACCAGTCCTGCTGCTTGTAAAAAAGACAAGACAGCGACTGGGCCTGTGAACTTGAAGCCTTGTTTTTTGAGATCTTTGGCTAATTTTTCAGACAAAGCTGTTTTAGCTGGGGCTTGGCGGTAATCGGGAACATCGTTAACGATCGTTTTCCCCTCAACAAAAGACCAAAGATAGGCATCAAAAGAGCCGTACTCTGCCTGTAGTCGTAGAAAGGATTGGGCGTTAGCGCGTGTAGCAAAAATCTTGGCTCTATTTCGGATGATGGCTGGATTCTCCAGCAAGTCTTCCAGTTCGGTGTCATTCATCTCTGCAACCGCTTGAATTTGATAACCATGAAAGGCTTCTCGGAAAGCTTGACGTTTGTTGAGCACCGTTTCCCAAGACAAGCCTGCCTGATAGGTTTCCATGCACAATAACTCAAACAATACTTGGTCATCATGGAGGGGCTGACCCCATTCCTCATCATGATAGGCAATGTAGAGCGGATTGGTCATCTTGACCCACGAACAACGTTTTGTCATGCTCTTCTCCTATTTGACCAACATTTTAAGGGCCGACTTGATATAGTTCTCAGCTGTATCTGTCGTTCCTTCAAAGAATTTTTTGATTTTCTTGAGCTCGGTCGCCTTGTAGCCCAGAGCCAACATGGCTTCCATGGCTTCTTCCAGTTCTTGGTTTTCAGCGCTAGCTTGCACTGCCACCTTGGCAGGAAGATCATCTCCTACAACTACTACCTTACCTTCCAAGTCCAGCACCATCTGCTGGGCTGTTTTCTTACCAATTTTAGGGAACTTAGTCAAGTAGGTGATGTTCTTGGTTTCAATGGCTTGAACCAAGCCAGCATTGTCATCAGCAGCGATAATAGCAAGAGCTGATACAGGACCAATCCCAGACACCGAAATCAGACTAAGAAAGAGCTTTTTCTCATCTTCTGAGCGAAATCCATAAAGCAGATGGGCATCCTCACGTACGACCTGATGCACATAAATTTGAGCTTCTTGATTAACCTGTTCTGAGTAGGCATAGGGATTGGCCACATGCAGGATATAACCAATACCGTTGACTTCAAGAACAATGTATTTAGCAGTGATTTTGGTAATGATTCCTTTTAAATATTCGTACATAGTTTTCCTTTTAGTTTAATATTTCCCCAACTCACGGAGACTGGTGTGATTTTCCTGAATACGTCGGAACATCTTTTCCATATCCGACTTTGTAAAATGCACCAAAACAGGACGTCCGTGGGGACAGTTGTAGGGATTATCACATTGAGAAAGTTGATAGAGGAGCTGTCTAGCCGAATGGTCGTCAATACGATGATTGGCCTTGATAGATCGCTTGCAGGACATCATAATAGCCAACTCTGCTCGATATTTCTTGATAGAAACTTCCTTGGTCAAAAGGAGCATGTCGCACATCTCATAGATGCCTGATTCAATCTCTTCTTCTGCCATCCAAATAGGATGTTCACGCAGGATAAATTGATTTTCCCCGTACTCTGCTAGGAAGACTCCAACTTCCTCTAAAAGAGGCATTCTTTCCTTGAGACGGAGGGCATCATCCGCTGGAAATTCAAAGATATAGGGCACTAGGAGTTGCTGTTGACTTTGGTCAACAGCACCAATGCTTTCACGGTACTCCTCGTACTTGACCCGTTCCTGAGCCGCATGCTGGTCTATGATGTAAAGCCCATCTCGCCCTTGGGCAAAGAGATAGGTTCCATGCATTTGCCCGAAAAATTCCAACTCTGGGAAGCTGGATGATTCTTCTCGCTCCAGCTTGTCATAAGCCTTATCAAGACTTGCTAAGTCAAGCTCTGGGTGATCTAGCTGGTCGTAGTTAGCAGGCTTTCTCTCTGCAAAATGCAGTTTTGCTGGCTTGGTCAATCGGTCCAAGGTTTCCTTGGCAAACAGGGTCAAATCCTGCCCTTCCTCAGTTAATTCTACCTGATAATCAGCTACTTCAGCTTGACTAGGTCTTGTCGGCTCAGTATTCTCATAGTAAAGTGTATTTTCTTTGAGTGGGAGAATAGTTTGCTCCACCTTCTCACGATTGCGCACAGTCGATTTGGCAAGATTTTCCAAGGCATCTGGAATCAAGGTTTGTTCCTTGAGACTATTTGCAATAGCTTCTGAGACCAGGGTCATCAGTTCCTTTTCCTTGGAAATCCGCACTTCTTGCTTGGTTGGGTGCACATTGACATCCGCTAGATAAGGGTCGATATGAATGTGAATGACAGCCAGTGGAAAACGGCCTACCATAAGCTTACTACCATAGCCGTCTAGAATTGCACGATTGAGCAGGAAATTCTTTATATAACGGCCATTGATGAAGAGGCTGATATAATTGCGGTTGGCTCGAGTTAACTCAGGTAAGGACACAAAACCAGAAATTTCGAAATCTAGGTCAGAATTCTCAATTTCAATCATCTTCTTGGCACTCGCCAAACCGTAAATCCCTGCAATAGCTTGACGCAGTTGTCCAGTCCCTGCTGTCCGCGTCATTTCCTTGCCATCACTGATTAAACTAAACGAAATTTCAGGATGGGCCAAGCCCAGACGATTGACAATATCAATAATATGAGACAACTCCGCCTGCTGGCTCTTCATATACTTGAGGCGGGCAGGCGTGTTGAAAAAGAGGTCCTCCACACAAACCTTGGTCCCCATAGGACTAGTCGCTGGGATGACTTCTTCTACTTCTCCCCCACGTGCGACGAGCTTAGTCCCATGACTCGCACCATCCACCGCCGTCAACAGAGTCAGTACACTGACAGACGCGATAGAGGGCAGGGCTTCACCACGAAAACCAAGCGTCCGAATTCGAAAGAGGTCTGCTTGATTTTTTATCTTACTAGTCGCATGGCGACGCAGGGCCAATTCCACCTCATCGTGGGCAATTCCATGACCATTATCTGTGATTTGAATCTTCTTGAGACCAGCTTCCTCAATCTCAATGATAATCTGACTAGAGCCAGCATCAATGGCATTTTCTACCAACTCTTTGACCACACTGGCAGGACGTTCAATGACCTCTCCTGCCGCGATCTGGTTTGCCAGCACCTCTGGCAATTCAATAATATGAGACATCTTCCAGCCCCTTTCTGTATCTATTTTCCTAGAAATTGATTAGTGCTATTATACCATATTTCAGAAAGGACAGAAAAGCAAGCACCACATAGGAGCCAAATCCCTCCACATAAACAAAGTCCCTTGCCAGGGGGCATAAAATAGTGGTATACTCAATAAAAATCAAAGAGCAAACTAGAAAGCTAGGCGCAGACAGTACTTTAGTACGGCAAGACGACGCTGACGTGGTTTGAATTTGATTTTTGAAGAGTATTAATAAAGATGTACAAGAAGTGAGATTAATTTTGTATGAAAAACAAGGAGAGAAATTTATGAAAGTAGAACTACAGATTAGTGAGACTTACAAGGAAGAAAAACTGATTGTCCAAGCACCTCAGCCGACAGATAAAGTCCAGAAAGTCATCGAGTTCGCAGAAAATCTTGACCAAAAAGAAAAAATCAAAGGGAAAATCGATGATCAGGTCTATCTAGTTGAGATTGGCAAGATTCAACGCTTCTATATAGAGAATCGGAAGGTTCTAGCAGAAACAGCTAGTCAGACCTACACCATTGACTTACGACTCTATCAAGTCCTTGAAATCTTACCAACCAATTTTATCCAAATTTCCCAATCAGAAATCATCAATATCAACTCCATCTCTCATCTCAAGCTCACCCCCAACGGTCTGGTAGAAATCTTTCTAAAAAACGAAAGCTTCACCTACTCTTCACGCCGTTACCTAAAAACCATCAAGGAGAAATTAGAACTATGAAAAAACAAGTATTTCACGATGCTGCTGCTGGTGTTCTTATCGGCCTCATCCTCTCTATCATCTTTTCACTCATTTATGCACCAAATACCTACGCACCACTAAGTTCCGACTCTCTCATCGGCCAAGTGATGGCTCAACATCAGGTTCACGGTGCCTTGGTCTTGCTCTACTGCACACTGATCTGGGCAGCTATCGGTATTCTCTTCAACTTTGGCAACCGCTTATTCAGCCGTGATTGGAGCATGCTCCGTGCCACTCTGACCCATTTCTTCCTTATGCTGGCTGGCTTTGTCCCACTAGCGACCCTAGCAGGTTGGTTCCCCTTCCACTGGATCTTCTATCTCCAACTCATTATCGAGTTTGCGATTGTCTACCTCATCATTTGGACTATTTCCTATAAAAGAGCATCAAAAAAAGTAGACCATATCAATCAACTCTTGGAGCATAGAAAGTAAGAGTTCTGATAAAACTGCCTAGGATAAAAAAAGCCAAGCCTAAGCTTAACTTTCCAACTCATACAAATCTGCGATAATAGCTGCGACACGTTTGATATCTTCCAGCATGCCTCGCATTTCAAAGTCAGCCAATACAGGGAAACCAAAACGTTGACTGTATTGCTTGGCTGTCAGGCAGTATTGGTTATTAAAGTTACGATTTCCTGAACCAACTACACCAAAACACTTACTAGCATTGTCACCATAGGCGATAAAATCCCCCACTGGTGTCGTCAAAATCTCGACATCTCCGTTATCCACGCCATTCCCACCTTCTAGGTAGGTCGGCAAAAAAGCAACATAAGGATTATCCATCTCATAGAAATCGCGGCCTTCCTTGACCAAATCCTTGATATGAATCTTTTGAACCTCAATTCCCTCGTACTGGGACAAGAGATAGTCTTTCAAGCGTGTCACAAAACTCTCGGTATTACCGCTCAGACTGATATAAACTAAAGAAATTATCTTCATATGTACCTCCATGATTTTATCTATAATCGAAAAATAACTACCAAGATTGTAACTTGATAGTTATTTTTTGTCAATACTTAGGCAAGTTCTTCTGTTTCCTCTTCTTCTGCCAAGGCTTTTTGCTGACGCCACATCTTATAGAAGACAAGGGCTAGGAAGAGAACATTGATGACGATATAGAGAATGCTAACGGCTTGTGAAATAACACTTATCCCTAAACGCATGGTCTCATCGTGAACTAACTGCACAGCATCTTGTAAAGTCACATAGCTATAAATCGAACCAATAATGGCTAGCAAAACATAGCCGACATAAGTATAGTTTGCATATTGCAAATTCTTACGAACAAGGAAGACAATAGCTACTACCACTAAAATAGCAGATAGCACAATCAAGACCATATTAAAAATAGAATGAGTTGATTCTGCTACTCTATAGGTGTAATTAAGCTGGTCTTCTAATTGCTGAGCACTGACCCCTGCAACTTGTTTCTGAGCGGCACGAAGGGCTTCTTTACTAGGTAAAGGACTCAACATTCCAAACAGAGACATAGCTGAAATAAGAGCAGACAAGATTAGCAAGACCCATAGATAAATTGGTTTCTTTTTCATAATAGAACCTCCTGATATTATTATCGATATTATAGCACTTTTTGTAAAGGGATACAAATATTATAGTGTAGTTTCTACCTGTTTTCGGTAGGCTTTTGGCGATTTTCCGCACAATTTTCGGAAAACTTTATAGAAATATCCAACGTTACTGTAACCAACCGCATAACAGATGTCTTCGATACTGTCACTGGTTGAAAGCAAAAGTTGCTGGGCAGCCTTAATACGTTGTTTATTGAGCAATTCAGCGAAGGTCGAATTGGTTTCTCGCTTAATCAACTGCCCCAGATAGACAGGATTGATAAAGAGATCCTTACTGATATCCTTGAGAGAAAGTTCTTTCTGATAATCACGCCCAATAACTTCCAGAACACTGACCACATTCTCATTCATACGATATTGCCCAAAGAATCGGGTCAGAGTTTCCTTGATATAAAGAACCAATTCATCGAAGGTTTGAATAGCATGAATGGTTTTGACAATGTCCGTCATATCATCAGCTTTGAGATGTTCAAACAAGTGGAAGACATCCATGACAAACTGGATAAAAAGCTGTTTGGTAATCGGAACACGCGGCGTATTTTCAAGAACCACCTTCTCCAAAAGGTTCAACTCTTCAACGATTTGATTGAGATTCCCCTGAATGATAACCCTATAAATCGGTTCGTAATAGGTAAAGAGACTCTCAGACTGTTGTAGATTTACAGAGCCGTAAAAGAGGGCTTTCTCAGCATTCAGCTTCCAGCGTTCAAAGTGTTCTTGATAAGGAGCTTCAAAGGGAGTAACGACTAAACCATCTAGGGGTTGATCAGAAATAAAAATCTGCCAGTCTTGTCCCAAGACATAGTAAGGAATGGTGAAGGAGCCTTGTTTTTCCTTGGATAGGCCTATCCACCAATCCTCCTTATCCCCTAAATAACTAACAAATCCAGCCTCGTCTAAATCTTGACTGAGGGTCTGACTTTTCTTTCCTCTCTCGCCGAGCTGACCTGCAATCTTCTCCAGCAGATTTCCCAACTCTACTTTATCAACAGGCTTGACCAAATAATCTACAACCTTGAGGTTCATAGCCTTTTTGACATAATCAAACTCCTGATAACCTGAGAGCAGGATATAGGCAGCATCTGGTAAAATTTCTTTCATCTTTCGAATCATATCAAGCCCTGTTTTGTCGGGCATATTGACATCGGAAATGACCACATCGACAGGATTTTCTTGAACATATTCTAGGGCTTCATCGGCATGACTGGCTGTTGCGACGACCTCCATATCCCACTTATCAAAGGGAATCAAACGTTTCAGACCTTCTGTCACCATGTACTCATCATCTACTAATAATACTTTATACATTTTCTCCCTTTCTACTCATCTTGAATTGTAATGCGATACTGAACACCTGCTTGCTCCGCAGACTCTATAGTAATAGCATAGCGGTCCCCAAAATAGAGCACAAAACGCTCATGGACATTGACAATCCCGATAGATTGCTTTTGATCACTGTAACTGGCTTGGTGTTCAAAATGTCTCTGACTTAATTTTTCTCGAATACTTGTCAGTTTTTCAACCGACATTCCGCGGCCATTATCGACCACCAAAATTTCTACAAAACCATCCTGTTTAAGCGCCTTGATGCTAATCACATTATCTGTCCGTCTGTGGTCAACACCATGCGCGAAATAATTTTCTACCAGCGGTTGCAAGGTAAACTTAGGAATCTTCATATTCTCTAACTCTGGATCTATCTTGAAACCATAGGCAATGGACTTGGGATAGCGTACCATGCAGAGATAGCTGTATTTACGGCAAAATTCTAATTCCTGTTTGAGAAGAGTTTCTCTTTCGTCGGAAATATTGTTACGCAAAAGACTACTGAATTCATAAATGATATCTGCCAACTCATCTTGACTTTGCATAACTGCATACATGCGCAAGAACTCCAGCGTATTATACATAAAATGAGGATTGATTTGCGCCTGCAAGGCCCGCATATTGGCATCTTTTTGACTAAGCTCTAACTGATAAATATCATGGATATTCTTTTCCAAGCGATCCAACATATCATTGGTCGTCTCCGCGATTAGGAGCAATTCCTGATCCTTTTCAAGCGTATCAATGCGAAGACCTTCTTGTCCTTGGGCAATAGCTTGGATGGAATCCACCAGGTCCACTACCTGCTTTTGATAATTAGCAAAAGTCTGCCTCAAAGTCAGATAGAGAATGACAATAAAGAGAAGGCTCAAACCCACAATCAAAGCAGAGCTAGCCACTGTTCCTTGTAAAACAAAGTTTTTAGGAACTGCCACCTGAACCTGATATCCATGAGAAGTCATACCAACAAACCAGTTCTCATGTTCCCTATTGACCCTCTCACCAATATGAAAAATCTCCGTATCAAATGGTGATGTCACAGTAACAGCCATCGGAATATGACCTCGGGTATTGTCAATAGCATGGTATAAAACTTCTGGATCCAAGGAGATGTAAATCACTCCTATAGATTGATCCGTTGCTGGGTCCAGAACTGGAATTCCAAAACTATTGGCCTCTGGTTTAAAGCCTTCCGCAAGTACCGAATGACCACCTCTCTCATTTCTGCTCGAAACATAGACTTCTTTAAAGTCCTGCAAGACGATTGCAACACCCGTTATATAGTCATTCTGAACATACAGGTCATCGATATTTTCATACAGAGAAATAGAAGTTGACGAAGCTGCTTGATGCTCCAACA
The DNA here is from genome assembly GCF_047464965.1 of Streptococcus mitis. Taxonomy (GTDB): domain Bacteria; phylum Bacillota; class Bacilli; order Lactobacillales; family Streptococcaceae; genus Streptococcus; species Streptococcus mitis_DU. Next base: position 156,772 of record NZ_JASHAT010000001.1, on the reverse strand, counting down.
GCCAATAAAAATATTCAGAAGTTGACAGGCTAAAGTACTTATAAACCCCTTGTATACGGTCTTGATTGGCTACTAAATCTTGCGCTAGCTGGGCTGACTCGCGATAATAATATTCCACCTCTTCGACTGTTCGAGTGGTTACACGCTGGGCTACTCTTTGAGCTTCCTTTTCCCGTGAATCCCAGTCAGCGTAAGAGAGTAAGATTGCAAAACTCGCAATAATAATCATCATAACTGAACTGTAGGTTCTTAGAAGCGTATGTAGCCAAAACTGCTTCATTCTATTTTGTCGCCAATTTTTCATGGATACTTTCATAGACCGGTTCCAACATATCACTGATAAAGAAATGCCACATCCCAATTCCTACAAAGAAAAGTAGGGCAGGCATATAGTAACCAATTGCCACAAGTAGCACTGTCCCAAGGAGAACCTTGGCCACAGCCGCTAAGCTCATAAAGATGCCAATTAAGGATAGTTTGAGACTATTTCGATAAGACAAGTCAAAATAAACTTGTAATTTCAAAGATACTGTATAAGCCAAAAACAGCAGGGCAACTACTAGAACATTCAAAAAGGTCGCAATCAAATGAATAATAGTCTGATGAGGCAATTGAACCAAGAGATACAGGCCATAGACCAAAACTAGATCCACCCCTAAAAAGCTATAGAAAATCAGGTTGCTTGAGACGAAATTTTGCTTATAAAGAGACCAAGCCTCCTTCAAACTGTATTCCCGAAAGCTATAACCATGTTCTGCATACAGGCTCATCAAGGTGGCACTAGCCGGCGCTAGACCAAGGATAATCCCTCCCACCAAGGTTAGTAGCCAAAAGAAGGCTGTCGCAATCATCCCTAAAAAGAAACGATTAAAGACAAAGTCTAAAAATCTACCCATGATATCCCCCTAAAAATAACTATGAAACTATTATATCATATTTCAAGCGTTTTCAAAAACTTCTAGTATCCATTTACAATCCCATCAAACCGTGGTACAATGAGAATTGTGAAAAAATTATCAGGAGACAATTCATGAAAAAATCTATCTTAACTACACTGCTTTTTGCAGTTCTTTACTTCCTCTGCATGGGGATTGGTGTCCTTTTGGGCAATCTCTTTGACCAAGCTGGAAACATGTTTTATGCGCCTGCCTTTACTGCCCTTGTCGGCGGTAGCGTCTATATGATCCTAGTCGCAAAAGTTCCGCGCTTTGGAGCCATTACCACTATCGGCCTTGTCATTGCCCTCTTTTTCTTGGGAACTAAACACGGTGCTGGTGCCTTCCTTCCTGGAATTATCTGTGGTCTCCTAGCAGATGCAGTAGCTAGCCTCGGAAAATACAAGGACCAAACAAAGAACTTCCTTTCTTTCATTCTCTTTGCTTTTAGCACATCAGGACCAATCCTAATCATGTGGATTGCGCCCAAAGCCTATATGGCAACCCTTCTAGCAAGAGGAAAATCCCAAGAATATATCGACCGTATCATGGTCGCGCCAAACCCTGGAACCATCCTTCTATTTATAGCAAGTATTGTCATCGGAGCCCTAGTGGGTGCCTTAATTGGACAAACCTTGAGTAAAAAATTGGCACAGAAAATCTGATTACTAAAAAAGAGCCAGGCGGCTCTTTTTTATTTATGGCTCAATTTTTTGGTCAAGAAATCTCCCAAGAATTGGATCGCAAAGATAATCAAAATGATAATGATGGTTGCCAAGATGGTCACATCGTGATTATAGCGGTTAAATCCATAAGCGATGGCTACGTTACCGATACCACCAGCTCCAACCGCATCAGCCATAGCTGTTTCACCGACTAGTGAAATCAAGGTTACAGTCGTCACACGGATCAAATCTGGAAGGCCTTCTAGTAAGCCTGATTTTCCTAGGTTAAAATTTTTTACCCGAAAAACTTCTTTTTTCTAGTGATAAAATCAACCCTATCACACTCACTACCAAAAACACCCACCAACAAAGCCTGATATCTTGTAAAGCTAAGAAGGAAAATACAGACATCCCCAAGGGTAATGTTAGGGAAAAAATCATACTCAAGAGATTATTACTTCTAGCTAATACATCCGCACTCAAATTAGACAATAACAGAGCATCTAATTTAGGCATTGATTTCGACATCAAATACATGACAAAGGCTAAGCAGGCAACACCTACTAGAGGAGAAAAATCTAAAATATTAGCAGTAGCAAGTAATACAAACAGACTTGCATTGAGCGATAGCAAACTTGAAAACGACAATTTTCCAAAATAATCATGGGGGGTTAGGCTACCAAGAATAGCTCCTCCCAAGCTAACACATTCAATTAAAAATAGGGCTTGAGCATAGCTGAGATGATATATAGTATGATCTAATAAGTAAAAGTGATAAATACCTCCAACAGCTCCCCCCAAAGTATTCATCACCAAAATGACAAGGATCATTTTAAGCAATGATTTACTTTCTCTCTGTCTAAAGATATCATCCATGTCCGCATAGATTGCCTTAACTTGTTGAAGTAAACGAATCGACTCATTCTCTACCGTTACAGACAAATACGTCAATTCTCTTCTATTTTTGAACAAAATAAGAGAAGATAGTAAAAAGAAGCCAGCATTCATAATTGCAACAAAAGAAAAATTTTGGTGGCTTGTTGTGAGTAACCACACTCCTAAGGCTTGACCTCCTAGATTTGATAAATAGGAAACAAACTGAGTAAAGGAATAAGCTTCATAGAGCCTATCTTCCGAAATATTATACTGGATAATCGGCATACGCAGGCCTGCTGTATAATCTGATAAAACATCTGAACAGATATTAACCATACAGATAAAAGCAAACGTTACAAAGTTCTGGTCATGAATCACACTAGCAATCAAAAGAAATAGCAGACTTTGCACACAACCAACCCAGATAATTGTCCCTGCTTTATTCCGAGTATGATCAGCCTTCATCCCAACATAAAAAGTAAATAGAAAAGGTAAAATCGTAATCATATTCGCCATAAATACTGCTATATTTTTAAAGGGTAGACTCGCAGCATAAACGATAAATACCAGATTATAAATATAAGCTCCACTTGAGCTCAAAAACCTTGATAAGGTCAGTATTCTAAATAAATGATGTTTTAAAAATAGGTTCATAGCAGGCCTTTCTCACATTTCAAAGAGTATTCTATTGAAGCCAGTATAACAAAAAAAGCGGGTCTCCCCACTTTTTTGTAATATATTTTTTCTGAAAATAGAAACTCTAGCGCCTAGATACTACTAATTATCAATCCATCTACAAGGCTATTTATTTTTCATCGGTCGATGTAATGAGAATATATTACAAATCTTTATTTGAAAGCTGATTTGCAAAATAGTTTTCATAATATCTTGCACCATCTACATACTCTAAATCTTGTAAGATTGTAATGCCTCTTTGGATTTTTTCAAGCCCCTTATTTTCTACTTTAAAAATAGTATCATAATACCCTTTAGCAATCATATAAATGATTTTTAGATAAGCTTGAGATTCTGGTAAATCTCGTTTTTCAATCTGAAAAACAAAATAGTCTGCTTTTAATTTATCCTTTTCCTCTATCGCTTTAAAGAGTCCATTAATCAAAATAGTGTCAATACCAACTTTGTTACTCGGTAAAGAGCCTAATAAATCCGTCTTTTGTAACATCTCCCTAGAATATTTAAAATAGAGGGGCAGAGGAAACAAAGTAGAAATCGTTGAAAATAGTTCCAATTCATAATTTCCCCAGATATCAATAGTAAAAAAATAGTCGTAGAGAAAAGTCAGTTCTTCATCCGTTGCTCTTATTTCTGAATCAAAAAACACAAGAAGGCTTTTGATACGAATCATTTGTAAAAGATAGCTCTTTTCACCACTTAATCTATACTTTTGAGTCGTCTCTTCATACAAGGAATGGAGAGAATCAATCCCTTCTCTATCATATAGTTCCCAGAGATTTTCTTGAAAAGCCAAAAACTTTTTCTGAGAAAAACCACGTACCAAGTACATAAATTCATTCAAATCAGAGTTAATGTTATCTAAGGCAGTAATCAATTTCATAGAAGATAATTCTGCTTCTCCACGCTCAAATTTGCTCAGCATGGAATAAGTAAACTCTCCTCCCGTCGCCTCCTGTAGAGATACATTTCGACTCTTTCTCAATTCTTTAAAAACTTCTCCCAGATTTTGCATATTGACTCCCCACAATTCTTAACTCTCTTACTCTTAAAAGTAACGGTTGATAGCAGCTAGTACAGAGAATTTTAAGTCTTGACTATAACGACAACTCCTATGAATTGATGTACAGATGGCCTAGCTCTTTTTTATTTATGGCTCAATTTCTTGGTCAAGAAGTCTCCCAAGAATTGGATTGCAAAGATAATCAAAATGATAATGATGGTTGCCAAGATGGTCACATCGTGATTGTAGCGGTTAAATCCATAAGCGATGGCCACGTTACCAATACCACCAGCTCCAACCGCACCAGCCATAGCTGTTTCACCAACAAGGGAAATCAAGGTTACAGTCGTCACACGGATCAAATCTGGAAGGCCTTCTGATAGGTAAACACCTACGATATCCCAGAATGTCGCTCCGCTAGCTTGAGCCGCCTCAATAACACCACCATCTAGCTCAGCCAAGACAACCTGCACTTGACGGGCAAAGAAGGCAAAGACCGCAAAAGATAGGGGTACAATAGCCGCATTTGGCCCGATACTTGTCCCTACGATTAGATGGGAGAAGGGTGACAAGACTGCCAAGAGAATGATAAATGGTACCGCACGGAAAATAGAGGTAATCTTATCTAAAATCCAGAAAACGACCTTATTTTCCAAGACACCACCTGGCGCTGTCAAAACAAGGAAAAGACCTGCCACTAGCCCCAAGAACCCTCCGATGATGAAAGAAAGAACTGTCATATAGAGGGTTAAGTAGATGGCTGTTCCCCAGCCTGCTTGACCAGCCCAACCCATCTTATAGACATTTGGCAAATAGGTTTGAATCAATGATTCCATCTTACTGTCCTCCCTTCAATACTTTTAGTTGTACGCCTGCTTGACAAATGGCTTCTTGAGCGCCTGCTAGCGCTGCTTTTTCACCAGACAGTACCACAACCAATTCTCCAACAGGAGTACCATCGAGAATTTCGATATTTCCATAGAGGATATTAGCCGTTACTTGGTAATGCTTGTACAATTCATTCAAAAGTGGCTCGTCTGTTGAAGCACCTGCATACTTGAGTTGCACTAAAAGACTGTTTTCAGACAGATGTTGCACGATTTCTTGCTTCTCGATTTTGACCATGGCTTCGTCAATACCTGTAGCTGTTGAGATAAAGTCTTGAGTCAAAGGTTGTTTAGGGTCTGAGAAGATTTCAAGAACACTACCCTCCTCAATCAAATGTCCATCCTGCATAACTGCCACACGGTTGGCAATGTCTTTGACAATCTGCATTTCATGCGTAATCAAGACAACAGTCAAGCCTAATTTTTGGTTCAAATCTTGCAACAAGGCCAAAATCTGCTTGGTTGTCTTAGGGTCAAGGGCAGAAGTTGACTCATCTGAAATCAAGATTTTTGGATCATTTGCCAAGGCACGCGCAATGGCCACACGCTGTTTTTGCCCTCCAGATAGCTGTGAAGGATAATTTTCAGCACGGTCTGCCAAGCCAACCAAGTCCAACAACTTAGCTACTTTAGCCTTCTTTTCTTCCTTACTGAGTCCAGAATGTTTAAGGGCAAAGGCTACATTCTCCTCTGCTGTCTTTTGGCTCATCAGGTTGAAATGCTGGAAAATCATTCCGATATCTTGACGTTTACGACGCAACTGCTCTGCCGTCAAGGTGACCTTACCATCAAAAATCACATCGTCATCAATGGTAATTTTGCCCGCAGATGGCTTTTGCAAGAGGTTAATCACCCGCACAAGGGTTGATTTCCCTGCTCCAGAATATCCAACGATTCCGTAGATATCCCCTTCTTGGATGTGAATGGTCACATCCTTGACCGCCGTGATGGTTCTCTTCTTTTGGTGAAAAGTCACATCGATCTGATCTAACTTGATAATATCTCTACTCATAGCTTCTAATCAGCTCCTCTACTAATTCAATATGGGTGTAGTAATCGGCGATTCGCACGTTCTCATCTCCACCGTGGTCTCGGCTATTGGCATTCCCTAAACCGAAGGCCACCATTGGCACCTCTAGGGCATCAAAGACCGTATGCATAGGCCCTGTCCCTGCTGTCGTCGGCAAGACTGAAACGCCCTGTGGATAGAATTTCTTGGCCAACTCGATTACATTGAGAATGGCTGGTGCGCTCATATCGCTTCGATAGCTCATCTCTCCCAAGGTATAGTATAATTCTACCTTATCAAAGCCATTTTTGTCTAGCTGTTTCCGAATTTTTTCCAGAACATCATGCGGTTCTAGACCAGGAACCAAACGAACCTCTAGCTTAGCACTGGCTTCTGCTGGCAAAATCGTTTTAACTCCTTGTCCTTGATAACCTGACTGAATCCCTTCGATATTAAGGGCTGGTTCAAAAAAGAAACGTTTTAGAAAGGCTGCACGATCCTCTTGTAAAAGAGGCAATTCCAAACCATAAATCTGGCTGATTTCCCCTGGATTTCGTTGGGCATAGGTATCCACCAAGGCCAATTCTCGTTCATTCGGCTCTTGAACTTCTTCGTACAAACCTTCAACCAAGATACGGCCATCTGCTGCACGAAGAGACTGTAAGGCTTGAAGGAGGTACCAGGGAGCTGATTCCACAACCCCACCATAACTCGAATGGATATCCACATCAGCACTTTTTACCTTGGCATCAAAGGTTACAATCCCTTTATTTCCACCAGAAATTTCTAGCTGTTCCAAGGCATTTTTGGTCCCTTGTTCCCAGACCAACAAATCTGCCCCACGGAGTTTATCCGCATGTTTTTCCAGATACTTATCTAGGTCTGTCGAGGCCGATTCCTCCGCTCCCTCCATGATAAAACTGATATTGACAGGCAGGTCATCGTGGTGCTGCATGTATTTTCTCAAAGCACTCAAACGAGCTGTGATATGACCCTTGTCGTCATCAACCCCACGCCCATACATGAAGCCATTGCGCACCGAAAGCGTAAAGGGATCCTCTGTCCAGACCTGATCCCCATCCGCTGGCACAGTGTCATAGTGGTTATAGAAAATCAGGGTCTTGGCATCTGGACGCGAACTCTTGAAATGTGCCATGACAAAAGGCGCCGTATAAGTCTCATCAATCTCCACTTCAGCCCCCACACGCTTGAAAATCTCACCCAGATAGTTGGCAACTTCTTTGAGACCCACCTGCTGGGCAAAGACTGATTTCTTAGAAATCAAGGTACGCAAAACTTCAAAATAATGCTGGGCCACATGATCCTTTTCAAATTTTTCAATTTGTTCTTGTTCGCTAGGAAAAACCATATTCTCTCTACCTTTCTATGAACTACTCTTCCTGACAATCCATGCTCTATACAAAATCAAGAGGTGGAATTTTCTCTCCCACCTCCCTGTTTCTTATTACCAAACTGGTTGATCCAAACCGTCTGATGTTTCTTCGATAACTTTTTTCACTTCATCTGTGTGGTAAGCTGCGATTACTTTCTTGATAGCATCAGCCTTAGGTGATGTTTCCCAATCTTTTTTCGCAACGATGATGTTATACCATTGTTTTGAGTTTTCATCAGCTTGTTCTTTGAAAAGAGCTTTCTTGTAGTCCAATTTTGCTTCTGTAACGAAGGTATTGTTTACAACAGCAGCGTCAACTGATGACAATGAACGAGCTGTTTGGCTAGCGTCCAATTCAGTGATTTTCAAGTTCTTTGGATTTTCTTTGATGTTAGCAACTGTTGCAAGAGCAGTTCCAGAAACATCCAATTTAATCAAGCCAGCTGATTGAAGCAAGTAAAGCGCACGACTTTCGTTTGTAGCATCGTTCGGTACAGCGATTTCTCCGTTTGCTGGGATGTCTTCTACTTTAGTGTACTTGTTGTCGCCTCCATTCAAACCTGAGTAAAGACGGATTGGAGAGATGTAAGTATCTGCAATCGCTACAAGGTCTTTTCCGTTTTCTTTGTTCCAGTTGTTCAAGAAGTTATAGTGTTGGAAAGCGTTCAAATCTACTTCGCCATCAGCAGTTGCCTTGTTTGGTTGTGAGTAGTCTGTGAACTCTGTAAATTCCAAAGTAATACCGTCTTTTTTAACCAATTCTTGGACTTTATCCCAACGAGCTTCTTCAGAACCGCTACGGTTAACAGTTGCGATTTTAACAGTTGTTGCATTATCTGCTTTCTTTTCTGAGTTTCCGCAAGCTGCAAGAGTCAAACCTGCGACTGTAGCAAGGGCTGCTACACCAAGCCATTTTTTAATTTTCATGATTCTTTCTCCTTAAAAATAATACCGTACTAGTATCTCACAATTTGTTTGATTTCACAAATTGTTATTAGATAGTCAGATATATAGCTTAAAACTATATCACTAAAAATTGAGAAATCACCCACCTTACTCAGAATGGATGATTTCAAGAAATTATTTAATATCAGCTTCTGCTGGTAGATAAGTGTCTCCGAAGAATTGTTTAGACAATTTTTCAAGGGTTCCGTCTTTGTAGAGTTCTTGGATGCGTTTGTCTACAAATGTTTTCAACTCATCTTGACCTTTGGCAAGAAGTGGGTAAACGTAAGGTTGTTGGTCGCTTGGAAGTTCGATAACTTTCAAGTTGTCCAAACCTTGGTTCTTGATAACTGTTTCAACACCGATTTTATCAAAAATCTTGTAGTCAAACTGGCCATCGCTCAAACGTCCCATGATTTGTTGGAAGTCAGCTCTAGTATAGTTAAGGACAGTTGGATTATCTGAGTGTTGTTTGTTGTAGTCTTCTAACTGTTTAGCAGATGTTGTCCCTTGAACAACTTCTGTTGATTTTCCACCGATATCATCAAGCGATTTGATGCTAGAATCATCTTTTTTCACTACAAGAACGTTAGGGTTTTTAGCGGTTGGCGCTGCGTAAAGGTATTTTTCAGCACGTTCTTTAGTGTAGCTGATGTTGTTAACGGCCATTTGGTAACGGTCAGCATCAAGTCCTGCAAAGACACCTGACCACTCAGTCTTCTCAAACTTGACATCATACTTGTCAGAGTCTTTAAAGATAGCGCGAACCACTTCAATTTCATAACCAGTCAATTCACCATTTTCTTCATAGTTGAATGGTTTTGGTGAAGCATTGGTTGCAACGATAATTTCTTTCTTGCTAGCTGCTTCTCCTTCTTTCTTAGCACCACCTGAACAAGCTGCTAACACACCTGCAGCAACAAGGCCTAAGGCAGCAAGAGATGAGTATTTAACGATTTTTTTCATGTCATTTCCTCCAAAATAGAATACCTTATAATCTTAACAGAAAAAGACCATTTGCGCCATTATATGATATCTATCTCTGTGATAGGTTTTCTTTATGGCTGATTTATACTCAATGAAAATCAAAGAGCAAACTAGGAAGCTAGCCGTAGGTTGCTCAAAGCACTGCTTTGAGGTTGTAGATAGAACTGACGAAGTCAGTAACATATATACGGTAAGGCGACGCTGACGTGGTTTGAATTTGATTTTCGAAGAGTATTAAAAGACCAAACGCAAGACTCCAATCAAGACCACTCCAAAGAGAACTGTGCCGACTAGATTACGGTAGCGAAAGGCTACCCAAGCTGTTGGAAAGACTGCTAAGAAGTCCAGCCATTTGATTTGAGGAAGACTCCCAACCTTGCCTGTCACTACGCTTGAAAGAATCAAGGCAAAGATAATAGAAACAGGCAAGAATTTCAAAAAACGCTCAACGATTGCAGGCAAGCCCTTATACTTGACCAAGATGAAGGGAATCATACGGGGAATCCAAGTCACCAAGCCAGAGAAAATAACTGCTAATAAAAGATACTTACTGACCATCTAAAACCACCCCCATTGTACAACCTAGCAAGGTCGCAAACAGAACAGCTAGTGACTGAGACACCACTGTCAAGAGCAAAAAGAAGGACACCGCAACAACTGCTAGGATAATGAGCAGATTGCGGACAGGAATCCGTCTTTGCATAATCTGGAATTGCGAAGCAAAAATGCCGATAAACATCCCAACCAGGGCAAAATCCAAGCCAAAGATTTCTGGATTTGGCAGCAGACCACCCAGAGCCGTTCCGACAACTGTTCCCACAAACCAAGCCACATAGCTGTTGAGATTGTTTCCGTGCATCCACATAGGATTGACCTTGTCTGTATGGGCTAACTCGCCCATCAAAACGCCGTAGGTCTCATCTGTCAAGAGACTAGACATACCGATATTTTGCCAGAGACTGGTATGACGGAAATAAGTTGACGCATGCAAACTCAACAAAAAGAGACGCAAATTAATCAAAAAGACCGTCATAGCAATAGCTGCCACAGGTGCTTGAACCGCAATCAGTGCCAACATGGCAAACTGGGCACTCCCAGCATAAACAAAGAGGCTCATCAAACCCATCTCAACAGGTGTCACATAGGGCGCACCAATAATCCCACAGGCCAGGCCGATACTGACATAACCAAGGGCTGTTGGCATAGCTGCCTGCGCCCCCTCCCAAAATCCTTTTTCTTTCATCTTTCTCCTCATATTGTCTTAATAATACTCAATGAAAATCAAAGAGCAAACTAGAAAGCTAGCCGCAGGTTGCTCAAAACATTGTTTTGAGGTTGCAGATAGAAGCTGACGCGGTTTGAAGAGATTTTCGAAGAGTATAAGTAGGCTGAAAAGGCTCCAGCCATAGCATGGACTATTATAACACATTCATAGAAGAGAAAAAAGTCTGCTGATTGTAATCAGACAGACTCCATTTTATTCTTATTTAATCTTGAAGAATTGAACAATTGCCACAATACCTTGATAAATAAAGACAAAGGCAATGGTGTAACTAATATAGAGACCGGTCATCAATGGGTATCCCATCATGATTAAACCTGCTACGATTCCTAAAATCCCCATCCAAACTAGAGGGGTACCTACCGATTTATCCGTCTTACGAACCTTGAAACCAACGATAGTTTTTGTAATACCATTTGTCAAGGCCCATAAAGAAATGATAAATGGTACAAATGTTACCATTTCAATAAAGCTACCTGAGAATAAGGTAAGAGCGAGGATGAGGGTAACAATTCCTCCAAATAAATTCCAGCCATGCTTTTCTTCTGATTTGAAGTATTGTACAATCTCAGAAATCCCTTGAACTGCAAATACAAGTGCAAACAAGAAAGTCATGGAAGCCAAGCTAATAAGAGGATGTGCAAACATATTAAAACCTGCAAAAACTGCAAAAATACCCGCAATTAGTAACAACCATTTCCAAATTTTCGACATTATTTTTCTCCTTTTTTAGAGGAATCTTCCTCTAGTATTCCATAAATCATCATATCCAAAACCTGTGATAATTGATGTTCATATCCTGAAACCAAGTCAGGCAAACTGCTATCTGACGAAACAGTTAAATAATAGGAACGAAACATATCCTGAATCAATCGCAGATAGTCCATAGCTCGTTTCTCATCAATATGCTCTTTCAGTTTGGATTCTGATATAAGTTTTTGACAAACTTGTTCATTCAAGTCCAAAAAGATAGCTTTTGGATTCTGATATAAGTTTTTGACAAACTTGTTCATTCAAGTCCAAAAAGATAGCTTTCTGTGGTGCAATGTCTGCTTCCAATTCTTCTGGTGTCGCAATCATTGCCTCAAAGAAAATGTGGCTATGTTCTGGGTATTGCTGATAAAATTGGTGACGTCTTTCCATATAATCAGCTAAGGAGGGCACTTGACCTTCCACCCCCAGAAACACTGCCAAAGCTTTCTCAAAACTCTCCTGAAAACAAGTTAGATAGAGGTCTGATTTCCCTGAAAAATTATGATACAAAACTCCTTTGGAAATACCATCCACTTTACAAAGTTCATTGATGACAAAACCTTGATAGCCTTTTGTAGCAAATTCAAACAAAGTAGCGGTAATGATTTTCTCTCTTCGTAGTCTTGTTTTTTCTTCTTTTCTCATGTATTTATCTCTACATTTTTTAATTATAAACCGATTGGTCTGAAATGTCAAGCAACTTTCTCAAAAATTTAACAGTCTGCTGATTGTAGCCATCATAAACAGACTGGAATCCAGTCTCAAACATATAATATACACATTCTTCGCTAAATGTTTTCACGGATATTCAAGAGTATGATAAAGGCAGCTAGAAGAAATAGCAATAAAACAAAGCTAACTGCCAGAGTTCCAAAGCTAGTAGCAATGGTTACCAAAGCTATTGTAAATAAGCTAGGTAAAACAACTGTAATGGCACCGATAGAGGATTGAACTGCTCCCATTGACTCCTCAGGTATTTGTTTAAAAATGAGTTCCTGTAATCGAGGAGAGAGGATACCTGCGAAAAAGGCATCCAAGGCACTAAAGATAAGAATCCAGTCAAAACGAACTGCCACAAAGCCAACTAAAAGGAGTAATTGGATAATAAGCGAGGCATATAGGGCTAGTTTTATGGAGATTGTATTCTTCAGATAGCCACTCACAAGGCTTCCGACAATAAGGGCTGACAATTCAAGGGTGGATAACAAGGCAAGAGATTGACCTGTTTGTAAATTCAAAAAGGGCTGATTCCTCAAAAACAGAGTAGAAACAGGAACTGTAACATTTATCACTGCTTGACTAATAGAGATAATAAACAAAACCAAGAGCACCTTATTCATATTCCATATCAATTTTGATGATTGGAGCAGATGCTGGCAAAAGGATTTTACAGAGAGTCCTTCTTGATAGCTAATCGTTTTTTCTACTTTCAAGAGGTCTGTTTTTATGAAAAGAATACCTAAAAATGCGATTAAAAAGGTCAGAGCATTCAGTAAGGAAATAGACTGGATAGATAGAATACCTAGTAAGACTCCTCCTAGAATATTACTGATTGTTTTCACTAAACTAACAGTTGACTGTTTAAATCCAATAGCTTCTGCCAGATGGTCTTGCCCAATAATTCTAATGAAAATCGGAGTGAGCATGGCGCCTGAAAAATAACTCAATGTGTCAGATAAGAGGTTAATCAGACAAATAAATGCTACTAATAACAAGGAAAAGGACTGCCCTGAAAGTGATAAAGAAACGATAGAGTAAAGCAAAAATTTTGCAAAACTAATCATTGTATATTTTAGGACACGATGATGTTGAAAATCCGCCAAAACTCCCAGAAAGATTTGCAGAACTTGAGGAAGGGTTTCTGAAATCGTGATCAGTAAAATCGCCAAAGGGGCAAAAGATGCATCTGCCACATAATTCAAAAAGGCCAGATAAAAAATCGTATCCCCAACCGTTGAAATCCACTGGTTGATGGTTAATTGCCTAAAATTTCTATTTTGAAGAAATACTTTCATCACAACTCCTTTTTAAATTCAAATGGGAAGCTTTCCCCAAGGATAGACTGCGATACTACTAACAACCAAAATTACAGTAACATCAAAATCTGACCAATGCCATTGTAGACTATATGCAGCCCAATAGGCCAATAAATAGACTTTGTCACTCTAAACAAGACTGCAAATATGAGACCACCACCCATATATACAAAAAAGTCTGTTAAGACCCAACCATGGCCACTAATGTGTAAGATTCCAAATAATATAGCTGAGCCAAGCACATCTAGTCCCCACTTCTTTCCTTTTTCCAGAGCTGTCATCACTAATCCACGATAAATCATCTCTTCAAAAATGGGACCTGCAATCACAGGATAGAAAAAATACATCAAAAATGCTGTAGCTCCTGTAAAAGTAGGAACATCCAGTTGATAAGAAATTGCATTTTTGGTAGGCGGAAAAAGAAAAAAGGTGACGAAATTCCAAACAACAAAAGCAAGAAGAGCTAGGAAGGAATAGAAAAGATAGGAACCTTTAAATTTTCTACTGTTAATTTTCTGCCATTTCCCTGACCAAACCATAACAATAAAAGCAAGCAGAACCACAAGAAAATTTAACAGCATATCCGACAAATAATAGGCAAAGTCGGATAAACCAGCAGCAAGATCGCTATGTAAAAGCAAACGAATGAAGAACTGGTCAGCAACAACTAGTAGAATAGCTATAATAAAGTAGTAGCGTGAGATTATCTTTTTCATCCTATTTTCTCCTATATTACGAAATAAAGAAAGCCCTAACCCAAACAAAGGCAAGGGCTTTAAATATCAACGACGACGATTAACAGTGGAAGAATCATGGTTAAAATTTTTCTCCCAGAAATTAGTGATTGACCAAGGTGTCCCGAACCCTCCCCATGCACCGCTTGGGATATTGCCAAGATACACAAGATCTCCTCCATAAACCTTCTCCAACTCAGCTTCTGTCAATTCCATTGTTTCTGCAAATTGTAAATTTAACATCTTTTACACTCCTTTAATTATCTTCATTTGTAAACCACTTCTGCGACTTAGGATCTGCTTGAAGTGCTTTACAAGGATAGTATAACACGAAAATTAGCTTATTTTAGAAAATCGCATATTTGATATTTTTTCTTATAGAAATTTCAGATTTGCAATTGTTGACTACTCAATAAGTTCTTTGTATTGCTTCAAACGCAATTCGAAGAGGGCTAGCAATTGTGGATTTTCTAATACTTGCAGAGATTGGATAAATCTTTCAATCTCTTTTTGATTGCTTCCTTTGGTTTGAAGGAAAATCTTCATTTTCTTTAAAAACTGCCACAATACTTTTTCAAAAACATCGTATGGACGAAGCATGCTCTCTAGCTCAGCTTCAAAAATTGGGATATAAGAGAAAAGTTTACGCTCCATGAGTTCTGATATAATATTCAGAAATCCACTTTTCATATACAATCGATTATGTACCAACTCTTTAAATTCCCTAGATTTCTCAATTAAAGCGGTCGATAAAAATATCAAATCTTGATTGCTCAAGAAGGGCATGGTATTGCAAAAGAGATAGAGTTCAAACCAGGTCCAAGACTCAATAGCATAGAGATAGATAGTCAAAAACTCGCTATCTTCTTTTACTAATGGATAGTTCTTATTTAAGGAATGGAGTGCGTTTTTAATTACAATGGCATTCAAACGACGATAGGTCTCTGCCATCTGTTCTTGCTCGACTTCCTCCAACAGTTGCTCTAAACCAGCTATATCTTGGTGGGCAAAGCGATCCACAACCTTTCTACCAATTCGCATATGTGGAGATTCTTGATAGTTGTTGAGCTTGTGCCCAAACTCATCAAAGGTCACATTTATACCTTGGATAGCTAGAATCAACTTATCTGCAGACAGCATAGACTGCCCTAGTTCGAACTTGGATAGCTGAGAAGCTGTTAGTCCAGCACAAGCCACATCTGACTGCTTGAGCTTTCTAGCCAAACGTAATTCCTTGTAAAATTCCCCCAATTCCATTCTCCCAATCATCTGACCACCTCCTATTCTTTATATATTATATCATTATTTACATTTATTTGTCAAAATATTCTGACATTTCGGCAAGTAAAAAAGTCAGCCTTAAGCTGACTCTTTATTCCATAGTATCAAAAGCGAGACTTGGTTTGGCATTGAGGTCCAAGTTTGCAAAATTTTCTTTGTTCCACTCGCTGACGCTGGCATAGGCAATCATTCCTGCATTGTCTCCACAAAGACGCAGTGGTGGGATGATGACCTTGACATCTGTGATTTCGGCCGCTAGGCGTTCTCTGAGACCTTTATTGGCTGCCACGCCACCTGCCACAACCAGGGTTTTAACAGGGTATTTTCCCAAGGCCTTCTTGGTTTTTGCCATAAGAATATCCAAGACAGCTGCTTGAAAGGAAGCACACAAATCCTCTGTGGACAAGCTTTCTCCCTTTTGCTCGGCATTGTGGTGAAGATTGATAAAGGCCGATTTCAAACCTGAGAATGAAAACTCCAGATTATCTTCCTTAATCATGGCACGAGGAAAGTCATAAATATCCTGCCCCTGATGAGCCAGCTCGTCAATCTCACGACCGGCAGGATAGGTCAAGCCCATGACACGGCCGACCTTATCATAGGCCTCACCAACCGCATCATCACGCGTTTCCCCAACAATCTTGTAATCACCAGCCTCAGAAACATAAACCAACTCTGTGTGTCCACCGCTGACCAAGAGGGCTAGCAAAGGAAACTCCAAAGGTTCCACACTCTGAGCTGCCATGAGGTGACCAGCCATGTGATTCACAGGAATCAGCGGAAGTCCATGAGCCCAAGCAAAGGCCTTGGCAGCTGACAAACCAACTAGTAAGGCTCCAACCAAGCCCGGTCCATAGGTAACTGCAACAGCTGTCACGTCCTCTTCGGTAATTCCTGCTTCTGCTAGTGCTTCCTCGATACAGGCTGTAATGACCTCGACATGGTGACGACTAGCTACTTCCGGCACTACCCCCCCGAAACGTTTGTGGCTCTCAATTTGACTTGCAATGACATTGGACAAGAGCTCATCGTCGTTTTTCAAGACGGCAACACTGGTCTCATCACAGGATGTCTCAAATGCTAAAATATATCTATCCTTCATCTATTTCTCTCTTCATGATAATGGCGTCCTCGACTGGATTATGGTAGTAGGCCTTTCGCTCAGCGATGACCGCCATCTTTTCTTTCTTGTAAAATGCTTGCGCTCGTTGGTTTGACTTTCTGACTTCGAGGAAAATCTCCTTATCTACCGGCAATTGAGTAAACAAGACAGATGCTATTCCCTGACCTTGATAAGCTTTCTTGACAGCGATTTGCAGGACTTCTGCTTCAAAAAGATTCTCCTGCACAGCTAGAAAGCCAATTACTTCTGTCCCATCATAAGCCAGAGCATACCAAGTCTGATCTTGGGACAGGTCTGCTTGAATTTGTTCCAGCGTCCAAGGACTGACTGGGTAAACAGCTGCCATGACAGCGTAGATGGCTTGAGACAGATCAGGTTGCTGTTGGATTCGTTTGATTTCTATCATAGGCGTTTAATGTAGGACTTACCAGACTCGGTATGGTTCTTGAGCCAGTTTTCCTCAGCCTCAACACGCTTGAGGTAGTTCGGCACAAAATCATGCAAGGAGTCTGCTTCCTTGTCCCAAGCCAAAAGAGCAAGATTGGCTGCATTAGGCAAGGTTTCTTTGTAATTAGTCCTTGGCAAGTGTTCTTGAATCTGCTCCACAAAGGGGGCAACTTCTCCGACAAAGGTTACCTGACTAGCACCCTTAACTTTCTCTAACACCTCTTCAAAAGATAGGTGCGCTTCTGGCATGACAGGTTTGGCATTTTCATAAAATCCTGCATAAACATTGTTGCGACGCGCATCCATCAAGGGAACGAACAAGCCTTCTTGTTGGTAGGGCACCAGAGCCAAGAGGCTAGACATACCAACTAACTCAATGTTCAGGGTATGAGCCAAAGTCTTGGCAGTTGCTACCGCGATTCGCAAACCTGTGTAGCTACCTGGCCCTTCCGCCACCACGATTCGGTCCAAATCCTTGGGTGTCCAATCCAAACTTGCCATCAAAAAATCGATGGCAGGCATAAGGGTAATACTGTGATTTTTCTTAATATTAATCGTCGTCTCGGCAAGAACCTGCTTGTCCTCTAAAATAGCGAGAGAAAGAGCCTTGCTGGACGTATCAAAAGCTAATACTTTCATAACACATTCCTATCTTTTTGTCTGCTTACTATTATACTACAAAAGCTGGCACATGGGAATTTTCTTTGCCCCCAAACAAAAATGCCTATACTTAGCTAAAAAATAATTTAAAAAATGCTCACTTTTCCTTTTCTTTTCCGAATATAAAAGTGAACAAGAAAAAAGGAGGAAAGTTCAATGACAAATTTTGACGTTCTTGACAATCAATTTTTATCCTTATCTGAAAATGAATTATCAGATATTGATGGCGGTCTCGCTCCCTTGGTTATCTTTGGAGTAGCAGTATCTTGGAAAGCTATTGCAGGTGGAACAGCACTTATAGGTTCTGGTTTGGCAGCTGGTTATTTTTTAGGAGGAGATTAATATGATGAAAGATTTGAACAACTATTGTGAAATTTCTAATAAGGAATTGCAAGAAATAAAGGGTGGTTTTGGTGTAGGTGTTGGTATCGCTTTATTTATGGCAGGTTATACCATTGGAAAAGACCTTCGTAAAAAGTTTGGTAAGTCATGCTAGATAAAAAACACATTTTTAGAAGGATAAATTTTATTATCTTTATCTCTTATAGTTTGCTCAGCATTCTCAATGATTTAAACATTACTACTATCCCTTTACCAATCGATTTATCTGTTTGTATTGTTTTGTTTTTAGTCTTCAACTCTATTTTTGAGCAGAAGAATCATTAATATAAAGCTAATAAGCTCTGAAAATTCCATTGTCATGTCATTTTAGAAAAATGCAAAGACCACCTCATCTTGATAGATGGGGTGGAATTTTCTTTGCCCCCAAACAAAAATACCCCAGCAGAGCAGGGCATCTAAGCATTTAATCCAAAGTAAAATATAAACCAAACTACATAGGTTACGAGGAGGAGAAAAAGCGAGTAGAGAGTCACAAAGGTAATTTTCCACAAGAACTTGGTTTGTCGTTGTTCCAGTTTGGCAAATAGAAGATTCCCTCCATAAACGCAAGCAACAAAAACAATAAAAGCTACTAAGCGAGCTCCGATAGCAAAAGCAAATAAATTATACATAGGGCAACCTCCTTGACTTAAAAACTATAGGGAATTGTGACAAATGATAAATTCCACTTCCATTATCAAAATAACATATTTTCTTTATTTTTGCAAACGCTTACCAACGAGTAACCCTATGACTTTCTCGTTTCCGTCTTTTACTAATTTTTCATTTTGTGGTATAATTGAAATAATTGTAACGAATCAAGGTCAATCTAGACAAAAATGGAATGAAATCAAGCAATTCTCTGCTAAAAGTTTGGAATAAGCTGACCTGTAAATAGAAAGGAACTATATGATTTACAAAGTTTTTTATCAAGAAACAAAAGAACGTAGCCCACGCCGTGAAACAACACGCGCGCTTTACCTAGACATCGATGCCAGCTCAGAACTCGAGGGTCGTATCGCTGCTCGCCAACTTGTCGAAGAAAATCGCCCAGAGTACAACATCGAGTATATCGAACTCTTGTCTGACAAATTGCTAGATTACGAAAAAGAAACTGGCGCCTTCGAAATCACGGAGTTCTAATATGGCCTATACTCTTAAACCTGAAGAAGTTGGCGTTTTTGCCATCGGTGGTCTGGGAGAAATCGGGAAAAACACATACGGAATTGAATACCAAGATGAGATTATCATCGTCGATGCTGGGATTAAATTCCCAGAAGATGACTTGCTTGGTATCGACTATGTTATTCCTGATTATTCTTACATCGTGGACAATATCGACCGCGTCAAGGCTGTTTTGATTACACACGGACACGAGGACCACATCGGTGGGATTCCTTTCCTGCTTAAGCAAGCAAATGTCCCTATCTATGCTGGACCGCTTGCCTTGGCTTTGATTCGTGGGAAACTCGAAGAACACGGCCTCTTGCGCAACGCCAAACTTTACGAAATCAATCACAACACTGAGTTGACCTTTAAAAATCTCAAGGCAACTTTCTTTAGAACCACTCACTCTATTCCAGAGCCTTTGGGAATTGTCATTCATACTCCACAAGGAAAAATCGTTTGTACGGGTGACTTCAAGTTTGACTTTACTCCAGTTGGAGAACCAGCAGACTTGCACCGTATGGCAGCCCTTGGTGAAGAAGGCGTGCTCTGTCTCCTGTCTGACTCGACAAATGCAGAAGTGCCAACCTTTACCAACTCTGAAAAAGTCGTTGGTCAGTCCATCATGAAGATTATCCAAGGCATTGAAGGACGTATCATCTTTGCATCCTTTGCCTCAAATATCTTCCGTCTCCAGCAAGCAACAGAAGCTGCTGTTAAGACTGGACGTAAGATTGCGGTCTTTGGTCGTTCTATGGAAAAGGCCATTGTCAACGGAATCGAGCTTGGCTACATCAAAGCTCCTAAGGGAACCTTTATCGAGCCAAATGAAATCAAAGATTATCCTGCAGGAGAAGTTCTCATCCTCTGTACAGGTAGTCAGGGCGAGCCAATGGCAGCCCTCTCTCGTATCGCCAACGGAACCCACCGTCAGGTACAACTCCAACCAGGTGATACTGTTATCTTCTCTTCTAGTCCAATCCCTGGAAACACTACTAGCGTCAACAAGCTGATCAACATCATTTCTGAAGCTGGTGTCGAAGTTATCCACGGTAAGGTTAATAATATCCACACATCTGGACACGGTGGTCAGCAAGAGCAAAAACTCATGCTCCGCTTGATTAAGCCAAAATACTTCATGCCTGTCCACGGTGAATACCGCATGCAAAAGGTCCACGCTGGACTAGCAGTAGATACTGGTGTTGAGAAGGACAATATCTTTATCATGAGCAATGGTGATGTGCTTGCCCTTACTGCTGACTCAGCTCGTATCGCAGGTCATTTCAACGCCCAAGATATCTATGTCGATGGAAATCGTATCGGTGAAATCGGCGCAGCTGTCCTCAAAGATCGTCGTGATCTATCTGAAGACGGTGTCGTTCTGGTAGTCGCAACTGTTGACTTCAAATCGCAGATGATTCTGTCTGGCCCAGACATCCTCAGCCGAGGCTTTGTCTACATGAGAGAGTCTGGCGACTTGATTCGCCAAAGCCAGCGCATCCTCTTCAATGCAATTCGTATCGCACTGAAAAATAAGGACGCCAGCGTGCAATCTGTCAATGGTGCCATTGTCAACGCCATTCGACCATTCCTCTATGAAAATACAGAACGTGAACCGATTATCATCCCGATGATCCTCACACCAGATGAAGAATAAGTCAAAAAAACAGCCCCGTCCTCGGAGCTGTTTTTCTATGCTTTTTTTGAGATTGAAACTCAATAAAAATCGAAATCAGACTAGAAGGCTAGGCGAAAGCATAACTTAAGTTAGCTCCCATAGTTCGGGGAACTATGGGAGGCTGTAGATGAATCAAAGCCAAGCTTTGAACTCATTCGTAAGAAGCCGACGACGTATTAT
Organism: Streptococcus mitis; assembly: GCF_047464965.1. GTDB lineage: Bacteria > Bacillota > Bacilli > Lactobacillales > Streptococcaceae > Streptococcus > Streptococcus mitis_DU. The sequence continues at coordinate 135,657 of NZ_JASHAT010000001.1, read as the reverse complement.
TTTGATTTTTGAAGAGTTTTAGAAATACTACGATTTTTACCTTCAAGATACACCATCAAAATAGAAATATCTGCTGGGTTTACTCCCGAAATACGGCTGGCTTGGCCGATGGTTTCTGGATTAATAAGTTTAAACTTCTGACGAGCTTCTGTCGCGATAGAATCAATATCATCCCAGTCAATATTGGCTGGAATACGTTTTTCTTCCATGCGTTTCATCTTGGCAACCTGGTCCATGGCTTTGGAAATATAGCCTTCGTACTTGATTTCTGTTTCAATCAATTCGATAATCTTGTCATCCAAGTCCTCTGCAGCTGGTCCGATGAAAGCCACCACATCTTGATAAGAAACTTCTGGACGGCGAAGGAATTCCTTGGCTGTCACTGCATCTGTCAAAGGCTTGAAACCCATCTCCTCAACCTTGGCATTGGTTTCCTTGACTGGCTTGAGTTTGATGCTGTCTAGGCGTTTCATCTCATTTTCAAATTGATTTTTCTTGATTTCAAAGCGAGCCCAGCGTTCATCATCCACAAGGCCAATCTCACGTCCCATCTCTGTCAAACGCATATCAGCATTGTCATGGCGGAGAATGAGGCGGTATTCAGCTCGACTGGTCAAAAGGCGATAAGGCTCAATGGTTCCCTTGGTCACCAAGTCATCAATCATGACCCCAATATAACCGTCACTGCGCTTCAAAATCAACTCAGGCTTGCCTTGGATTTTAAGAGCCGCATTGATACCCGCGATAATCCCTTGACCAGCAGCTTCTTCGTAACCTGACGTTCCATTTGTCTGACCAGCAGTGAAAAGTCCGGAGATTTTCTTGGTTTCCAGAGTCGCACGCAACTGGTGAGGCAAGACCATGTCATACTCAATGGCATAACCTGTCCGCATCATCTCTGCATTTTCCAAACCTTTGATAGAATGAACCAAGTCACGCTGGACATCCTCAGGCAGACTGGTTGAAAGTCCTTGAACATAGACTTCCTCAGTATTGCGACCTTCTGGCTCAAGGAAGAGTTGGTGGCGCTCCTTGTCCGCAAAGCGCACAATCTTGTCCTCAATCGACGGACAGTAGCGAGGCCCCACTCCCTTGACTACACCTGTAAACATAGGCGCACGGTGGAGGTTGTTTTGGATAATCTCATGACTGGTACCATTGGTATAGGTCAACCAGCATGGCACTTGGTCTTTGACATAATCCTCATCACGTGAAGTGTATGAGAAATGATTAGGCGCTTCGTCTCCTGGCTGAATCTCGGTCACATCGTAGTTGATAGAAGAAGCCTTGACACGTGGAGGCGTTCCTGTCTTGAAACGACCAATTTCGAGGCCCAGTTCCTTGAGATTGTCAGCAAGGTTAATAGAAGCCAAGCTGTGGTTAGGACCTGATGAATACTTGAGGTCTCCGATGATGATTTCCCCACGTAGTGCAGTCCCTGTCGTCACGATAACAGCCTTGGCAGCATATTCTTGATGGGTCGCTGTACGTACACCGACAACCTTGCCATCTTCCACCAAGATCTCATCAATCATGGTTTGACGAAGGGTCAGATTCTCTTGATTTTCAACTGTCTTGCGCATTTCCTTAGAGTAAAGCTCCTTGTCAGCCTGCGCACGAAGGGCACGGACAGCTGGTCCCTTCCCTGTGTTAAGCATCTTCATTTGGATGTATGTCTTGTCAATGGTTTTGGCCATCTCGCCACCGAGGGCATCAACTTCACGTACAACAATCCCTTTGGCAGAACCACCGATAGAGGGGTTACAAGGCATGAAGGCCAGCATTTCAATGTTGATAGTCGCAAGTAAGACCTTACAACCCATACGGCTAGCGGCCAAGGAAGCCTCGACCCCAGCGTGTCCCGCACCGATTACAATAATATCGTATTCTTCTGTAAAATTATATGTCATTTCTTAACCTTTCAAAAATTTCTCGTAAATAAGGAACTAACTTCTCCTCCTCTAGAGCTTGAGCCATAGTAACCCATTTAAAGTGCGTATGCTCTTCATGATCTAATCTGATAATTGGCTTCTCCCCAACCCACTCTGCTTTATAAACTAATCGAGTAAAGACAGTATCCTTAGAGGTATCCAGTTGACTATCTTCGTGAAGAAGTCTGAGCGAACTGCTATCTAGCCTAACTCCCGCTTCTTCAATACATTCTCTAAGAGCTCCATCTCGCGGAAGTTCACCCTTTTCAACCCCGCCACCAAGAATATCCCAGTAAGTTGGATAAACATTGGGTTGTCCTCTTTTAATTTCCGAACGCTGAATGAGCAAATAATCATCACCACTATGAACAAGTACATGGGCAATAAGCTTAACCATCATTTTCTCTCCTATTCCTCAAGATGAATGTGTCTTAGTTGGCCGTCCCAATCTGGCAGGGCTATTTTTAAAAAGGCTGGAACTAGATTGATACCCTTAAGCTTGTCTATGTCAATCCATTCACAGGGCTGCCTTTTCTCATCTTCCTGCATGGTCAATGGGGCATCTTCAAGCAAATCCACCAGATAATGAAACTCGATATTGTGATAATAAACACCGTCCTGTTCAAAACGATTTTCAACCACAAAAACTAGCTGCCCAGCTTGAGCTTCGACACCCAGTTCTTCCCTCACTTCACGGACTACCGCGTCTTCCGTGCTTTCATTGACTTGAATCGCACCACCGATAGTATAATACTTGCCCTTATCTTTGGTGACTAGAAGCTTGCGATTTTGAAGAATCAAGGCTGTCGCCCGAACTCCAAAAATTGTATTTCCTACTTTTGTCCGAAAGTCTTGCTGAGTCATTTTTGTCCTTTCCTCTAAACGACACAAAAACAGTCAAAACTCCAAAGAAGTGCAGGACAAAAAAGCCTGCAACATCCATGAGCTTTGACCATCATTTCTATTGCTTTTATTATTGTAGCAAATTGAGAAAATTTGTCAATCTAAATGTACTGACAAACTTGTCCATCGCGGTAAGCATTGTCAATCAAACCACCACCTAGACACTCTTCCCCGTCGTAAAAGACAACTGCCTGACCTGGTGTGATGGCGCGTTGCGGTTCTGCAAAGATAACCTCTGCCTTGTCTCCTTTGACATGGACGGTCACCTTAGAATCAGGCTGACGGTAGCGGAATTTAGCCGTACATTCGAGCGTAAACTCCTCTGGCATGTCACGAGTAAAGTGAACCTGACTAGCCTCAAGGCTGGTTGACATGAGCGAATCATGGTAGAATCCTTGTCCTACATAGAGAATATTCTTGCTCAGGTCTTTTCCGACAACGAACCAAGGTGCATTGTCACCACCGTGTTGCCCACCGATACCGAGACCGCCACGCTGACCAATCGTATAGTACATAAGTCCTGCATGCTCACCCATATCGCGACCATCCACAGTCATCATGCGACCAGGCTGAGCTGGCAGGTAGTTGCTGAGAAAGTTTTTAAAGTTCTTTTCTCCGATAAAGCAAATTCCTGTCGAGTCTTTCTTCTTAGCAGTCGCAAGGCCTGCTTCTTCTGCTAGTCTGCGAACTTCAGGCTTTTCCAAATGTCCCAATGGGAACATGGTTTTTTGGAGTTGTTCTTGCGAAAGTTGACTGAGGAAATAGGTTTGGTCCTTGCCATTGTCCACGCCACGAAGCATATGAACAGTACCATCTTCATCACGCGCCACTCGGGCATAATGCCCAGTCGCTACATAGTCTGCCCCTAAGGTCATGGCATAGTCCAAAAAGGCCTTGAACTTGATTTCCTTGTTACACATAACATCTGGATTTGGCGTGCGTCCCGCACGGTATTCTGCTAGGAAATACTCGAAAACGCGGTCCCAGTACTCTTTTTCAAAATTGACAGAGTAGTAGGGAATGCCAATCTGGTCTGCTACCGCAGCCACATCCTTGTAATCTTCGGTCGCCGTACAGACGCCGTTTTCATCTGTGTCGTCCCAGTTCTTCATGAAGATGCCAATCACATCGTAACCCTGCTCCTTGAGAAGAAGAGCCGTCACCGACGAATCAACACCACCACTCATCCCCACAACAACACGTGTTTTAGAGTTATCACTCATGGTAAGTCTCCCATCTATTCGTTTATTCATACCCTTCCAAATTCTATTCATTATGACTTTCAATAGAATTTCTTTGAGTATAGTCATTTCGTTTACTTTTAGGACTAGGCAACGAGTCGCAGGCATAACTTGAGTTCGCTCAATCAGTCTGGGAGACTGATTGAGGTTATAAATCAGATAAGCTCAGCTTGCATCTCATTTCGAGTTAACGACGTAATAAAAGATAAACGAAATGACTAGTTCACGATTGAAGGTCGTGTGTGCTTAACGATTGAAGGTCGCTTGAGCAGTATTCATTATAACATGCTTGGTTGGAGAAGACAAGAAAGAGGCTGATAATCTACCGGCCTCTTTTATAAAATAATCAATCCTTGAACAAAATCCATTGTTGAAATGCTGTTCTAAACCATTAATCGCTCAGATTTCCCAGAATAGAGCTGTCCTAACTATCGAATAGATTAAATCCATACATATCCACGCAATTCTACGTTTAGAGTTGCCATAAAATAAATGTTTTAGGGATATTCTAAATCTTTGACTGCTTAAAATTTTACGTTCTGAAGGATTCTAAAGCTAGAATAGCATAAAAATCATGAAAACTGAACTATTCGAAGCTTCAGAGTCATACGATTTCCATAGGAAGTATCTTTTTAGTACGTGTGGTTAGGAGGTGATTTTAGGGAATCTCCCAAAAACAACTGATTTCCTATTTTTATCAATCAAAAATGTTGATAAATGAGTGTTTTAAAATTAAATTTTAAAGGTATCCTTAAATTTAAAGATTTTTGATAAGATTTCTGTATTTTTTACAATTCAATGATTCGATGACATTGTTGGGCTACATAAGCATCGTGGGTCACAATAATGACTGTTTTCCCCTCTCGATTCATCTCTAAGAGAAACTTCAAGACCAAATCTCTATTTTCAGGGTCCAGCGAACCTGTCGGCTCATCGGCTAAAATCAGCTGGCTGGGTTTTAAGATGGCTCTAGCAACTGCAATTCGTTGTTGTTCGCCACCAGACAACTCGGAGACCTTTTGATGCAAAGTAGCTGACAAACCTACTCTCTCTAAAATCTCTTCCAATTTTTTGAGCTTGTCTTTCTTGGACAATTTCACATATTTCAGCGCAAGCATGAGATTGTACTCGACCGTTTCATCATCAATCAGGGCAAAATTTTGAAATAGATAAGAGATGTGTTCACGGATTATTATTTGCGACTTGGCAGAATTGACCGCTAGATTTGTCTGACCAAAAATCTCATACCGTCCGCTGTAATCACTATCTATCAAACCTAATAAATTTAACAAGGTCGACTTACCACTACCACTTTTTCCAACGATGGCAACCAAATCTCCCTGATCAATCCTGAGAGATAAGTTATCCAAAATCACTTTTCCCCCAATGGTTTTGGTAATATTTTTCAATTCAATCATAAGATGCCCCCTTTCAATAACTCTACTAGACTTCTTTTCTCCATCCTAGAAGCCAAAACTAGCACAAATAGTATATCCAGACATGTAAAGCCTGCAAACAGCAGGAGTGGCAAGAGCGCATGGGCAAAGAAAATCAATACTAGAAGAGGGAGACTATAGCCCAACAAGAGTAGAACGAGGAGAGGACGGTAGCGATCGACCAGTTTCCACCCCATAAACTTCTTGGTAATGATATCCCTGCGCTTCAACAAGAAAGTTGTTACTAGTAAGAAGTAGGAAATCATCATGCTAAGGAGACCAAACAAAGCAAAGAGTATATTAAGATTTCGAACTGCATCTCGATAAGAATCTACTTTCTCTTGTTGAATGGCTTGAATCGATGAAAATTTTAAATAATTCCCATCTGATAATTTCTCAACTAACTCCGTAATCACTTTTTGATTTTGTTCTGTATTTTCAACTTTCATCGGGTTATTTAAACCTGTCGTTGACAAACGAGTCTTTTCTTCCCACATCATGTCTTGATCATTTACTAGACTAATGATTGGATTGTGGAGATTTTCCTTTCGCTCATTGTTATAAGGGAAGAAAGACCAATCTCTTTCATAGTAGGCAATTTCTACATCCATATCTTCTATTGTTTGCTTTTGCTGATCTTCATACCTCATAGAAAGATAGGCGATGGATTTTCCCAAGAACTGATTCTTGCCTTCTTGTCCTTTATCACTGGCTGGCAACAAGATCACCTTTTTAGTGCCGATATCAGGTAGCTTAAAGCCCTGACTTTCTAAAAATTGACGGTTTGCATAGTAAACATCTACCTTATCAGGCAGTTGGTACTGCTGTACTTGTTCAGCTTTGATGACTGGTTTGATAGGAAGACTCGCACTTCGCACATAATTTACTTGTATTTTTGCTAGCAAATCTTGATAAAATTGGTAGAAATAATCTGTAGATTTCCCTGAACCTGCTAGCTCTTCCTGCCACAGGTTATCATTAAGTTTGAAGGTTTCTAAGGTCAGGTAATTCCCTTGGCTTACCCACTGTTGCTGATAAGCAAGTTCTTTGTTTTCTTGTTCTAGACTTCTGCCTACCCCAATCAGTAAAACCGTCAATAAAATAGTTGTCCCTATTTTCATCACATAATTGAAGATGAGACCAAGTTTGATAGATGAAAAACCTTTCAACATGGAGCTGACTGTCATTTTCTGAATCATTAGGTAGGTCAGCCAACTGATGAACAAATACAACTGTAAAAGCAGAAATTGGGATAAGAGTAAACTTGGGAACAAAAGTTTTGGTCTGTAGTCCAGCACTAAAAATAGTCCCAAGTCAATGATAAGACTTCCACCCAAGAGAAGATAAAAATTAGTTTTTACAAAACCAGCTAAAATCGCCCCGCTTTGAAAACCAAGTAACTTTTGAACCCCCACTCGTTTCATCTCCATCATCGGCTGATAAACTGTTACTAACACAAGAAGTAAAATAGCCAAGACAAAAACAATGGCAGATAAAAGCAAATCTCGAGTTATGACTTCCACTGCACTTTTATAGGTAGGCTCTAGCAAGGTAGCCTGGTCTATCTTGAAAAAATCGCTCCATTTCTGTACAATCCTATCCTTATCCATCTCTTGTGTAGAAGTTATCGTATAGCGACCATTTAAACTACGAGATGTATCCTTGATATAGGTTTGAAAAGTTATAAGCTGAATAGGCTTGGCTTTTAGAAAGGTCGGTATCGTACCAAGTTTATTAGAAATTTCTTTATTACTGTAGACTCCTTCACCATCTGTGGTAAAATCAAGAGAAGAAATCCCAAACTCTTGGTAGGGGAAGGTATCTTTATCAAAAACACCAGACTTGATTACCTCATCACCACTGTCTGTTTTGATGATGGAGACTTTGTACTCCTTTGATACATCCTCAAAAAATCGAAGAACAGACGCTGCAGGTTCGTTAATATCTTTCAAATACAAATCCAAAGAATCTACAGTCTTTCCCATTTCCCGAATCCGAACCGCTTCACGTGTGTAGTTTACATTAAAAACAAAAAAAGTGGTACACAGCAACAGCAGAAACATACAAAGATGACTGATTTTTTTCATAAAAGTACCTCCACTAAAGTTCTCCCTCTCCTAATAGGAGAGGGAAAATCTCACTTAAAATCCATAGAAATATTCTAATCCTGTTGGCGGAATTTTATTAAGGGAAGCTTTAGCCCAAACCTCGGGATCTTCACGATCCTTAGAGATTCTACCTCCATGCTTGACAGTTGCTGTATGAGATCGAGTAGAATGTAAATAATCAGAATATCCAAAAGTTCCTGTCCAACCTACTCCATAGTTCCATTGACCACCCTCAACCCATACTGCTAAAGCATTTGTAGTAGCAAGTATACCACATACCATTAAAGATGCAACACCAATTTTAACTAATTTTCTCATGATTTATTTCTCTTATTATCGAGAGCTGTTCCGTAAAAACAGCTATAGTAATTTATCAACAAGTATCGTAGTCCATTGGACTCACCTTCCTTCTATCTCATTCTTTAACAACGAACTTATTTTTAACCGGGAGAATAGTACGCTCCTGTATCAATACCTTGAGTAACTAGAGTAGTACTAATAAAACTTCGACTATTACTCAGTAGAATTAGCACAATAAGCAATATAGATAGCGCTTTCAAATATTCGAATTTTAATTTTCCCATCTTGCCACCTTCTTTCACCTATATTATAAATCAACATATATAAACTGTCAAGCAATTAAAGTAAAAAATCATATATTTTTTTAAAAAAGAATTATAGTTATGTTTTGTGTATGAAGAGGATGGTCAAAAACTCAATTTCAGGATAAAATGAAGTAAATATCCCCATAATAAAACGCATAGTATCAGTTTTTTCAAAACCTGATATTATGCGTTTCTTTATTTTAAAGACTTTTTTCCCAGCCTTATACATTCTCTGACTTCTTATCCATTAGATATTGTTCTACCTTGAGTGCCATGACTTCATTATTTTCAATTAGATAAAGCACCTTAGCTTTCATATAATAGTCCTTAGCAACAGAGATATCAAGATTTTCTGTTACATTTCCCAACAAACAATATAAATCTGCTAACCTAAAGCTACTATGATATTTGTTACAAAATTCAATTATCTCCAATAATAGCGCTCTGGACTTATCCATCTCCTCCTGTTTCCAAAGGTGGTAACAATAATTGTATTTTATTTTGATATACAACTCAATTTGTTCACGCACACTGGTATCGATTTTTGAAAGGGCTACGGAAACCTGATCATATAGTTGCTCAAATTTCTCCTTATCCTCATCATAGCCTAAGAAAATCAGCAGGGTATTCAAAATATATAAGTAGTCCACTTTATCAATACTAATCCTACTGAGGATGTCCTCTATTTTTGAAATAGCTAGTTTTAATTGATGTTCACATTGATAGGTTAGAATAGCATCTATCCAGTCCAGATAAATCTTTTCATCAAAAGATAAAGAAGTCTGCTGCTTTCTTTCTCCCTCAAAAGCATATTTCAAAGAGGCGTAATCTTGATTTTCCAATAATGTTTTAGACAATCTCTTGAAAGCAGACAAGCCTAGAAACTCTTTCGAAATTTCTCCTGAAAAGAAATAGTCCATATTTAAGCCCATTTTTTCAGATAATTTATATAACAAATCTGCTCCTGGCATATATTTGCCTTGTTCCATGCGACTTATCTGAGTTTGTTGGCAAATTCCTTCTGCCAATTCTTTTTGCGACCAACCCAGCTCTTTTCGCTTATTTTTTAATCTTGTTGCTAATAATGCATGCATGCTATCCACCACTATTTATATTCTATAAAAACATTATACTACTTTTTTGATAAGATTATATCAAATTGGCTACAAAGAGTGAACAGATTTCCCTACATGTAAGCAAAAAGAGGCTGGGAAAAACTAGCTTCCAAATAAAATCACATAGTGATTTCAGTCTTGAGTACAATCAAGCTGAAAGAAATACTGTGTGGTTTTTGAATTGTTGAACGTCCTAAGATTCGTTTTTTGGTTAATTGTCTATCAGAATGTCCTTTTATCTGTCAATAATCCGAGAAAATCTTGTCGTTTCAAGTCTGAGAAATGTTTGGTAGAAAGACTTCCTTTTTGAAGTCCATCATCTCTAACCTGTAAATAATAGCTATGTTGGCTTGTTTTAATTGTCAAAAAATCGCCAAATACAAAAAATTTTTTCCAGTTACGAATCTCAAATTCTTTCATCTCTGATTTTGGAATGCGGATAAGTCCTTGTCGCAAATCACGATGATGCTCACTTGTGAAAGTCATCCCATTCCCAATATTTCTTATCAGTAGTTCATCTGGAGTTACCATCACCAGCGCTATTTTAGTTAAGAAAATTTCAACTGTTGGTGGTAAAATCGCTAGATTAAACCAAGGGTGTAAGTAGCGATAAGCTAAGAAATAGTGAGGTTCCTCACCCAATCCTAGTTGTTTATATAAGGTCTTGACCTCACTATCTAACCTCGCTTCAAAAGACACATCCGAATGCGCTTCTTCCTTCTTCTGATTAAAATAACGCATCCAGACTAGAAAACCTATAAAGACTATAATAAATATTCCTGATAAGAGATATTTTACATTGTAGTTCATCACTTAACCTCCTGATTCACGCCTCTGCCTAAAACAGAGGCCTATTTATTTTGAAAATAGTTCCATAACAACTTTAAATAAGACTGGTGTCATTAAAATTAGGATGGTTCCTATCACAAATATCATTACTACTCGAAAAAGCTCCTTATTTTTAAACATTTTTCCACCCCTTTTCTAGCTACATCATAATACTGTTAAGCCCATTTTAAAATTACACCAAGATTTTTCACAAACTTATTTTAGCTTTCTTTTCTACTTTTTATATTACTATGATACAATATTTTTAATAGGATTTTATTATTTGTTAACTTTTTTCACGAAAAGGAGTAAATCATGCGTTATGATTTCGGAAAGGTCTATAAAGAAATACGTGAGTCAAAAGGCTTAACCCAAGAAGAGGTCTGTGGAAATGTCCTCTCAAGAACCAGCCTATCAAAGATTGAAAGCGGCAAGGTAACTCCCAAATATGAAAATATGGAGTTTCTTCTCCGGCAAATCAATATGAGTTTTGAAGAGTTTGAGTATATCTGCCACCTCTATCAACCGAGCCAACGAACAGAAATCATGCAAACCTATCTCAATATGAGCTCAACCCTAGGGACTAGTGAACTCGAAACACTATTTCAAAAATGCCAAGACTATCTCAAAACCCACCACGACCTGCCCATAGAAGAAATCAGAGATATGTTGGAAATTGTCATTCATATCCGTCAACATGGTACAGAGCAACTGTCAAACCAAGTGAAACAGACTGTCAAAAAACTTTGGGAGAAAATTGAAAAACAAGATACATGGTATGAAAATGACCTAAAAGTCCTCAATACCATCCTTTTCAGCTTTCCCATCGAACACCTCCATCTCATCACTGAAAAAATATTGCAACGTTTGGAAGTCTATAAAAACTATCAACATCTACATGACTTGCGAGTGGCAATCCTACTCAACCTTTCCACTATTTACTTATACAATCAAGACAAAAACATGTGTAAGCAAATCTGCTATACTTTACTAGAGGACGCCAAGAACAAGAAAAGCTACGATAGGCTTGCTATCTGCTATGTCCGTATTGGGATTTGTAGGGATGATGCTAAACTGATCCAAAAAGGTTTCTCCCTTCTGGAGATCACCGATGAAACTTCCATGCTATCTCATCTCAAAAAAGAAGTAGAGACCTATTACCAACCAAAGAAATTATAAAAAAGTCGAGGGGTTTCCTCGACTTTTACATCTTATTCTGCTAGTTAGTTCTTAATACCAGCCGTTGTTAAGCCAGAAGTTTTTCGCAGCTGACCATGAACCGTAACGTCCTGCAACGTAGGCATCTGCTACACGTTCTTGATTTTCAGCTGAGTAGTCACCGTTCAAGTATGAATCTGTCAATTGGTAACGTCCGATGTATTGGCCGTTTGTAGCTGTGTAGCTACCACCTGATTCTTTTTGAGCAATCCATTCTTTAGCTTCTGCTTCAGATCCGCTTACAGTTGCAGCTGGTGCTGAAGTTTCTGCTGTAGCAACAGTTTCTTCTGCTGCAGGTGTGCTTGCCACTGGAGCTGCTTCTTCTGCTACTTCTGTAGTTTCTGCTGCTGGAGCTGAAACAGTTTCATCTTGAGCAGCTGGTGCTGCATAAGTAGTTGGCGCTGGTGTTGCAGCTGGTGCTACAGGGCCATCGATAACCAACTCTTGACCAACATAAATCATATGGATGTTGTCAATGTGGTTGTTTTCTGCCAATTTCTCAACAGTTGTGTTGTGAGTTTCAGCGATTTCTGAAAGTGTATCACCTTCTTTAACAGTGTAAGTTGATGATTCTTGAGCAGATACAAATGATGGAGCAAATACTGCAAACAAGGCAGCTACTCCTGCAAGAGTTGTTTTAATCTTTTTAGTTGTTGATTTCATATTCGAAAATTCTCCTTCTTTCTATAGTACTATCATACCCTTTAAATATTACTGTTTATTGACACTTTTATGTAGAAATATTACAAAATTATTTTTTATTTCCCTAAACAAGCTATTTTTTGTTACAAAAGATGCTTTTTTATGCTATTTGTAGTGTAAAAAGGTTTTCATCCACAATTAAAGCCAAGACCTTCATTCTTTGATATAATAGAGATAAGAATTTTTATAAGGGGAAACTGATGAAATCACTTCGTTTTCAATCTGTCTTTGATATCATCGGACCAGTTATGATTGGCCCATCTAGTAGCCATACTGCTGGTGCTGTTCGTATTGGGAAGATTGTCTCTTCCATTTTTGATGATACTCCGACAGAAGTCGAATTCCAACTATTTAACTCATTTGCCAAGACTTATCGTGGTCACGGGACAGACCTAGCCCTTGTTGCTGGTATTTTGGGCATGGATACAGATGATCCTGAAATTCCAAACAGTCTGGAGATTGCCCACAAGCGTGGTATCAAGATTGTCTGGACTATTCAGAAAGACAGCAATGCTCCTCACCCAAACACCACTAAAATTACTGTCAAAAATGCCCACAAGACCATCAGCGTGACTGGTATTTCTATCGGTGGAGGAAATATTCAGGTAACCGAACTCAATGGCTTTGCCGTCTCTCTCAATATGAATACACCGACTATCATCATCGTTCATCAAGATATTCCAGGTATGATTGCCCTCGTAACAGAAGCCCTTTCACGCTATGGTATCAATATCGCCCAGATGAATGTTACTCGTGAAAAAGCTGGTGAAAAAGCCATTATGATTATCGAAGTCGACAGTCGCAACTGTGATGAGGCCATCGAAGAAATTCGTAAAATCCCTCATCTTCACAATGTCAATTTCTTTAAATAGGAGGAAGCATGTTTTATTCTATCAAAGAATTGGTCGAGCAGGCAGAACTAGACTTTCAAGGAAATGTCGCAGAACTCATGATTACAACAGAGTTTGAATTGACCGGTCGCGAACGTGAAGAAGTCTTCCTTCTCATGGAACGCAATCTGGAAGTCATGAAAGCCTCTGTCCAACTTGGCCTCAATGAAAATAAATCTCGTAGTGGCCTGACAGGTGGAGATGCTGCCAAATTGGATCACTACATTAAAAACGGAAAAACTCTTTCAGATTACACGATTCTCTCTGCTGCCCGAAATGCCATTGCAGTCAATGAACACAATGCTAAAATGGGCTTGGTTTGTGCCACTCCGACCGCAGGAAGTGCTGGCTGTCTGCCTTCCGTTCTCACTGCTGCTATTGAAAAATTAGACCTCAGCCACGAGCAACAGCTGGATTTCCTCTTTGCTGCCGGTGCCTTTGGACTAGTCATCGCAAACAATGCCTCTATCTCAGGTGCTGAAGGTGGTTGTCAGGCCGAGGTTGGTTCGGCCTCTGCTATGAGTGCTGCAGCCTTGACTCTAGCTGCCGGTGGAACACCTTATCAGGCCAGTCAGGCCATTGCCTTTGTCATTAAAAATATGCTAGGCCTCATCTGTGACCCTGTTGCCGGCTTGGTTGAAGTTCCCTGTGTCAAGCGCAATGCCATGGGAGCTAGCTTTGCCTTCATCGCAGCAGACATGGCCTTGGCAGGTATCGAATCTAAAATTCCTGTGGATGAAGTTATCGATGCCATGTACCAAGTAGGAGCAAGCATGCCAACTGCCTTTCGTGAAACAGCTGAAGGTGGACTCGCTGCCACACCAACTGGTCGTCGTCTCCAAAAAGAAATTTTCGGAGAATAAGCTTATCAAATAGGAGAAACCATGACCTCTATCACAGCTATCTTTTTCGATCTGGATGGAACCCTCGTTGACAGTTCTATAGGGATTCACAATGCCTTTACCCATACCTTTAAGGAGTTGGGGGTACCTAGCCCTGATGCCAAAACTATTCGTGGTTTTATGGGACCGCCCCTCGAAAGTAGTTTTGCGACCTGCCTTCCCAAAGACCAAATTTCTGAGGCTGTCCAGATATACCGTTCTTACTATAAGGAGAAAGGCATCCATGAAGCTCAACTCTTTCCTCAGATTGTAGTCTTGCTTAAGGAGCTATCAAGCAAATATCCTCTTTATATCACCACTACAAAGAATACCCCTACCGCTCAAGATATGACTAAAAACTTGGGAATCCATCATTTCTTTGATGGCATTTATGGCTCCAGCCCTGAAGCACCTCATAAGGCAGATGTCATTCGCCAAGCCTTACATACACATCAACTAGCACCAGAACAGGCCATCATCATCGGAGATACCAAGTTTGATATGATGGGAGCTCAAGAAACAGGCATTCAGAAATTGGCCGTCACTTGGGGATTTGGAGAGCAAGCAGACTTGCTAAACTATCATCCTGATTTTATCGCTCACAAACCCATAGAAGTTTTGGAGTATTTTCAATAATATAACGGAGACTGGGCAAATACTCAATTTCATACTCTTCGAACCACGTTAGTTTTCTCTGTAACCTCAACGCTGTGCTTTGAGTAACCTTCGGCTAGCCTCCTAGTTTGCTCTTTGATTTTTATTGAGTATCAGAATAAAATGAAGCAAGTTTACACATAACAAAACGCATATTACCAAGGTTTTTCAAGACCTGATAATATGCGTTTTTCTTTTTTATTCAACGTGGGTTGTTTGATTGGCAAAGGCGATAATGGCTTGCTTCAACTCATCTCCACTAAGAGTGCGGAACTCTTCAATCTTTTGATTGATGGCTTCTAGAGGCATGACATTAACCTTACCAACGAAAATCTTATCCATAACTTGGTTATCAACAAGTTCGGTTGATACCAAGAGTTCTTCGTAAAGTTTTTCGCCTGGGCGGATTCCAACTTCAACGATTGGAATTTCGCTTTCGGTGTGGCCACTTAGAAGGACCATTTTCTTGGCCAAGTCATAAATCTTGACTGGTTTACCCATATCAAGGATAAAGACTTCCCCATCCTTGGCATAAGCACCAGCGTGAATAACCAAACGGCTAGCTTCTGGAATAGTCATAAAGTAACGGGTCATGCGGAAATCTGTCACCGTTACAGGACCGCCTTCAGCAATCTGACGTTCAAAGACTGGAATGACACTACCACGGCTACCAAGAACATTTCCAAAACGAACTGCACAGTAAGTCGATTGGCTACGTTGGTTAAAGCCAGTGACAATCAACTCAGCCACGCGCTTGGTTGCTCCCATAACATTTGGTGGATTAACCGCCTTATCTGTCGAAATCATAACCATCTTAGGTACTTTGGCTTCATCAACAGCCTTAGCAACGTTGTAAGTTCCACGGATATTGTTTTTAAAGGCTTCTTTTGGATTGCGCTCCATCATAGGAACGTGCTTATGGGCAGCCGCATGATAAACAATAGCTGGCTTGTACTGCTCAAAGACTTGCAAGAGACGGTCATAGTCTTGAATATCGGCAATAACTGGTACATAATCAATCCCTTGGAACTTACGAATCAGTTCATGATAAACAAGGTAGATTGAGTTTTCCCCATGACCGAGCAAGACGATGCGTTCAGGATTGAAACGGCTAACTTGTCGACAGATTTCAGAACCGATTGAACCACCAGCACCTGTAACCAAGATTGTCTTACCTGTCAGTTCTGCGCCCAGACGCGATTCATCAAGACGAATTTCCTGACGTCCCAAAAGGTCCGTAATATCAATTTTTTGGAAGCCAGTACCTGCTTGGTGAAGTCCCTGAACAACGGTTTCAACCTTAGGCATCTTGTAACATTTGACACCCAGCTTATTACACATCTGCAAGATACGTTCATATTCTGACGGGTCAAGCGACGGAATCGCAACGATAACACGCTCAATTTGATGGCGTTTGGCTAATTCAGGCAATTCATCATATGAACCCAAAACAGGAATCCCACCAAGTTTTTGTCCCTTTTTCTTCGCATCCTTATCCAAAATACCAACAAGTTCTAATTCACTAGTTGGATGTTGGTAACTATCCATAAAGAGAGCTCCACCATCACCGGCACCAATCAAGAAGGTCCGACGGTGTTCTCCATCACCACTTCCCTTTTTGCGTTTAGAGTAGATTAACTGCCAAGTAATCCGTGGCAATAAAATCA
This sequence comes from Streptococcus mitis, assembly GCF_047464965.1. GTDB lineage: Bacteria > Bacillota > Bacilli > Lactobacillales > Streptococcaceae > Streptococcus > Streptococcus mitis_DU. The sequence continues at coordinate 119,478 of NZ_JASHAT010000001.1, read as the reverse complement.
AGAAAGTACTCAACAAGATAAAGAGTACGATAAAACGGATGGAGAAGAGGGGCAAGAAGGCATAGCAGATACTATATGACAAGATACTGCTAGCAGTCACACCAAAAAAGATTTTCATGAAATCCGTAATCTTGCTGTAACGACTGATACTAGCGTTCAATCCCCAAAATCCAATCATTAATTGATAGAACAGGAAGGCCAAACTCGTATAGATAATGTAGTCAACAGGTGCTGGATTAATCAATCCGTAGAATAAAATATAAGATACAATGATGGAAACCACCATACTCAAAATATCAAATATTCCCCAGAAAACCTGTTTTTGTTGTTTATTTAAAATTTCCACCAGATCAATCACATAATCTGTGAGTTTTTTATTCATAGAAATTTACTCCTCCTTAAAAGAGCCAAATATTTATATTATTATAACACTTTTTCTCTAGTTTATGATTTGCTACAATCTTTTACTTGCTTTTTCGTAACAGTTTCATAAAAATAAACTGTCGGACAAATCCGGGACAAAGGGCAACAATCATCTGAATGGCAACACTCTTGGCATACTCCATGTAAGAAATTTGCCCTCTCTTCAGCATGCGCTGACGAGCCTGGCGATAGAGTTTAAGGTAACGCAGTCCCCCACGACGCTCAAACATCCCTGCTCCAACACGAACCTTACACAAGATTTGATCGAGATTTCCAGTCTTGGCTCCTGCAGCAATCATATTGAGCCAGAGGAGGTCATCCTCCATATAAAGGCCATCCTCATAGTTGCCTGCCTTGAGAACCATGTCCTTCTTGAACATGACAGTCATGTGGTTAAAGGCACTTCTCATCCTTTGGTAAGCTACAATATCTGCATGCTGGGTTGGAACACGACGGTAAGAAACGATCTCATCAGGATTGTCAATAAACTCTGCAATATGTCCACCTAATAGGTCGAGCTTGTCCTTCTCCATTAGCTGAACCTGTTTCTCAAAACGGTCTGGAACAGCTATATCATCCGTATCCATACGAGCGATGATATCGTACTGACACTGCAAAACACCCTGTCGAAGAGCCAGACCCAAACCTTGATTATGCTCAAGAGGATAGCGTTTCACTGGAATATTAGACTCAGCTTCAAGCTGGTCTAATACCTGATAGAGCTCAGGTGTCAAAGGCCCATCCTCAACCAGAACCAATTCGCTCGGTTTCAGGGTCTGATTTTGAACACTCTCAATAGCATCCTTTAAAAATGTCGGATTTTCCTTGATATAGACCGACATCAATACGCTGATTTTTTGCTTTTCAGACACAGTTTTTCTCCAATGTATAGATTTCCTTCCACTATTTTATCATAATTTTCAAGACTTTCCCATTTTTATCTTGAAAGCCCAAAACCTTACTTGACATTATAAGGAAAAAACCTTAAAATAAGCTGTTATTAAAATCAGCTAGAAGAGGTATTATATGAAAAAGCAATCACTCTTTTTTGTTCCAGGTATTATCCTGATTGGTGTTTCCTTGCGGACTCCTTTTACTGTTTTACCCATTATATTGGGAGATATTTCGCAAGGGCTGGGAGTAGAAGTTAGTTCGCTTGGTGTCTTGACCAGCCTTCCCCTCCTCATGTTTACTCTCTTCTCGCTATTTTCTACCCGACTGGCTCAAAAAATCGGCTTGGAGCATCTCTTCACCTACAGCCTTTTCTTCTTGACCATCGGTTCTCTCATTAGACTAATCAATCTGCCTCTGCTCTATCTAGGAACCTTGATGGTTGGGGCAAGTATCGCAGTCATCAATGTTCTGCTTCCTAGTCTTATCCAAGCCAATCAACCAAAGAAAATTGGTTTTCTGACCACCTTATATGTAACCTCTATGGGGATTGCAACGGCTCTGGCCTCCTATCTGGCTGTGCCTATTACACAAGCCAGTTCTTGGAAAGGACTTATCATCCTCCTCACCCTGCTCTGTCTAGCAACTTTTTTAGTATGGCTCCCAAATCACCGCTATAATCACAGACTGGCTCCACAAACCAAACAAAAAAGCAAAACAAAGGTCATGCATAATAAACAGGTCTGGGCAGTTATTGTCTTTGCAGGTTTTCAATCCTTACTCTTTTACACCGCTATGACCTGGCTACCTACCATGGCTATCCATGCAGGCCTATCCAGTCACGAAGCTGGCTTGCTGACCTCTATCTTCTCTCTGATTAGCATTCCTTTTTCAATGACCATCCCAAGCCTGACAACCAGTTTATCTACTCGTAACCGTCAGCTCATGCTCACTCTGGTTTCACTAGCTGGTGTGGTCGGTATTTCCATGCTCTTTTTCCCAATCGGTAATTTCTTTTACTGGCTTGCCATCCATCTCCTCATCGGAACCGCAACCAGTGCCCTCTTCCCCTATCTCATGGTCAACTTTTCACTCAAGACAAGCGCCCCTGAAAAGACTGCACAATTGTCTGGTTTATCTCAAACAGGAGGCTATATCCTAGCAGCCTTTGGGCCAACCCTCTTTGGTTACAGTTTTGACCTTTTCCACTCTTGGGTGCCAGCTGTAGCTGCCCTCTTACTCGTCGATATCCTGATGACTGTGGCCCTCTTTACAGTGGACAAAGCTGATAAAATCCTCTAAACTTCTAGTTTTAGCTAGAAGTTTTTTATATATAAAAATTTTACACATTTCTCTTGACAGGGCTTTCATTTAGATGTACAATGTATGTGTAGAAAAATTATATATAAAAATCTTACACATTAGAAAAGGAGGTTCCCCATGTACTTTCCAACATCCTCTGCCTTGATTGAATTTCTCATCTTGGCTGTACTGGAGCAGGATGATTCTTATGGTTATGAGATTAGCCAAACCATTAAGCTGATCGCTAATATCAAAGAATCTACACTCTATCCTATCCTAAAAAAATTGGAAGGCAATAGCTTTCTGACAACCTATTCTAGAGAGTTCCAAGGTCGCATGCGCAAATACTACTCCTTGACAAATGGTGGTATAGAACAGCTCGTGACCCTAAAAGATGAATGGGCACTCTATACAGACACCATCAATGGCATCATAGAAGGGAGTATCCGCCATGACAAGAACTGAATACCTGACTCAGCTAGAACTTTATCTCAAAAAACTGCCTCAGGCTGACCAAATTGAAGCCATGGACTATTTCAGGGAACTCTTTGACGATGCTGGAGTCGAGGGAGAAGAAGAACTCATCGCTAGTTTAGGAACTCCTAAGGAAGCAGCTCACGAAGTCCTCTCCAATCTTCTCGATAAAAAAATTAATGAGGCACCCGCTCAAAAGAATAACCGACAAATTTTGCATATCGCCTTGTTAGCTTTGCTTGCAGCCCCCATCGGTATTCCTCTGGGAATCGCCATCCTCGTGTCCCTGTTCGCAATCCTTGTGGCAGCCTTGACTGTCATTCTAGCTTTCTTTGCGGTTTCCATACTTGGTATCATCGGCGGATTCCTATTTTTAGTTGAAAGTTTCACTGTTCTCGCCCAAGCCAAATCAGCCTTTATCTTAATTTTTGGTGCTGGTTTACTGGCTATCGGTGCTTCTTCACTAGTCTTACTAGGTATTTCCTATGTAGCCCGCTTCTTCGGTCTACTCATTGTTCGCCTGGTGCAATTTGTTCTCAAAAAAGGAAAGAGAGGTGACCAGCATGCGTAAATGGACAAAAGGATTTCTCATTTTTGGTGTGGTGACTACCATTATCGGCTTTATCCTGCTCTTTGTAGGGATCCAATCTGACGGGATTAAGAGTCTGCTTGCCATGTCCAAGGAGCCTGTCTATGATAGTCGGATGGAAGAGCTGACCTTTGGTAAGGAAGTCGAAAACCTAGAGATTACGCTCCACCAACACGCGCTCACCATCACAGACTCTTTGGATGATCAAATCCACATTTCTTACCATCCATCTCTTTCTGCTCACCATGATCTTATCACAAATCAGAACGATAAAACGCTGAGCCTCACTGATAAGAAACTGTCTGAAACTCCATTTCTCTCTTCTGGAATTGGCGGGATTCTCCATATCGCAAGCAACTACTCTCGTCGTTTTGAAGAAGTTATTCTCCAATTGCCAAAAGGGAGAACTCTAAAAGGAATCAACATCTCAGCAAATCGCGGTCAAACCAGTATCACCAATGCCAGCCTTGAAAATGCGACCCTCAATACCAATAATGGCTATCTCCTCCGAATTGAAGGAAGTCGTATCAAAAACAGTAAACTCACAACCCCTAATATCATTAATATCTTTGATACAGACCTTACAGATAGTCAGCTAGAGTCAACAGAACATCACTTCCACGCTGAAAATATCCAAGTACACGGTAAGGTGGAATTGGTGGCGAAAACAGACCTACAACTGCTACTTTCCGAAGAAGAAAAACAAAGAATCAACTTAGATCTTTCAACAAAACATGGTTCTATTCTTCATTTTGTGAGAGAAGGAAGACGTTCATTTAACAATAAAGAAAACAGAGATGAACATTTAAGCAATCCTTATAAAACAGAAAAAGCTGATGTGAAAGATCAACTCATAGCAAGGGCAGACCAATATATCTATCTACTCAAAGCAGAGGAACACGAGTCTTCTTCTAGAAATCGTTGACAAAAACGCTTACATTCGCTACTATGGAAGCATATTTATCTAACTAAAAAGGAGGTTCTACCATGAAACAAGAATGGTTTGAAAGTAATGATTTTGTAAAAACAACAAGCAAGAACAAACCTGAAGAGCAAGCTCAAGAGGTTGCAGACAAGGCTGAAGAAACGATAGCTAATCTCGATACGCCAATTGAAAAAAATACTCAAGTAGAGGAGGAAGTCTCTCAAGCTGAGGTCGAACTGGAAAGCCAGCAAGAAGAGAAAATTGAAGCTCCTGAAGACAGTGAAGCAAGAACAGAAATAGAAGAAAAGAAAGCATTAGATTCTACTGAAGAAGAGTCAGACCTTTCTAAAGAAACAGAAAAAGTCACTAAAGCTGAAGAGAGTCAAGAAGCACTTCCTCAGCAAAAAACAATCTTGAAAGAGCCACTTCTTATCAGTCAATCCTTAGAAAGTCCTTATATCCCCGACCAAGCTCCAAAATCTACGGATAAATGGAAAGAACAAGTGCTTGATTTTTGGTCTTGGCTAGTGGAAGCAATCAAATCTCCTACAAGCAGTCTTGAAACAAGTAGCACACACAGTTACACAGCCTTTCTTTTGCTCATTCTGTTTTCTGCATCTTCCTTTTTCTTTAGTATCTACCACATCAAACATGCTTACTATGGAAATATAGCAACTATGCATAATCACTTCCCTGAACAATTTGCTTCATTAAATCTCTTTTCAATTATCTCTATCCTAGTAGCAACAGCACTCTTCTTCTTTTCATTCCTCTTGGGTAGTTTCGTCGTGAGACGATTTATCTACCAAGAAAAGGACTGGACCCTAGAAAAAGTTCTCCAACAATATAGTCAACTCTTGGCAATTCCAATCTTCCTCACTGCCATTGCTAGTTTCTTTGCCTTCTTTGATAGCCTACGATTTACAGCTCTCTTGTGTGTGATTAGCATTGGGATCACTCTGCTTGCTAGCCTCCATATCATTACAAGACCTAGTCAAGCAAGTGAAGCCGACTCCTTCTATCAATTATTCTTGTCTGTCCTTGTGAACGGAGTTATTATCCTCCTCTTCTTTGTAGCTGAAGTGGCACTGATTGGGGATTATCTTCGTATCTTGGCCTTTCTTTAAACTTTAATCCTGTCTTTCATGGCAGGATTTTTCTATGTCAAAAAAGCAAGTCGATTGACCTGCTTCTGCTTTACTTTTCTTGTGCTAATGTTTTAAAATCTTTTTCTAAGATGGGTTGAATTTCTAATTGATTGGCGTCTAGTTGGTGGTAAGATGCTGATGGTAGTGACTCTAGGAATTTTGCATAGTCCAAGCGGGCAATGGCTTCATAGTCTTCTGGTTTAGAGCCATCTCCTGTGATTTGAACCAAGTCAATCTCCCACTGCACTTCCTTATCCACCAATTGCTCCATATAGGCTTCAGGTACAAATGGTTCTCTAGGTAAAACGGTCTTGACCCCTTGAGCCAGATGGTAAACACCGTGAACTTGTCCTTCTCCATCCTGATAGAAGGAAACTCTTGCAAAGTAAGCATCTGTCTCTTGAACTGCACGTACACGTGCTTCAAACTGAGCCAAGCCATCTTCCCCTAAAAAGCTTTTCAAGTCCTCATGACTAAAGAAAACAGGATTAAAAATTCCTTGGCAAATCGTAAAACGGGCTGCGGTGTCTGCCAGATAGGCTTGAATACTTGCTTGGAAATAAGCTTCAAAATCAAAACCATCTAGTTCTTCAATCTCAGTTCCTGTGTAAGCAAGCAGAGCATCTAAAAATGACTTGATGATCTCCCAGTCTGTCTTCGTGAGTAGCTCAGGAAGATCGACACGGTAAGCCTTTTGACCATCAGCATAACTGACCTTAAATAGAAATTGTGATTGCCCCACTATCGCACACTCTATATACTCGAGACGATTAAGAGGCTGACGGAGATAGACAGCATCATAGCTATGTGACTCCAAACCATCTAGCAAGGCCAAGACGGACTTGGCAGTCAAAATTTCCTGTTCTCCTAAAATGCTCTGTTTATTTGGAATAAAAAATGTTTTCGTCATAACTGTACTCCTTTGAAATCGTTTACATATAGTATACCCTATTTTTCTGAAAGATACAAAAACAAACTTTATACTCTTCGAAAATCAAATTCAAACCGCGTCAGCTTCGCCTTGCCGTACTCAAGTACAGCCTGCGGCTAGCTTCCTAGTTTGCTCTTTGATTTTCATTGAGTATTAATTTTTGAGTAAAAAGCATAGAAAAACAGCCCCTAAGGACTGTTTAATCTTATACAGTAGCTGCTTGATCCAAGCTTTCACCGATAGCGGCTAGGCGCTCGACAACTTCAGCTTGTGTCAATTCATTTTCTGAAACATAGCGGTTACGTGGGTGAACACGGCACTCGTGTGAGCATCCACGAAGGTACTTGTCTTCATTTTCTTCTGATGTCAAGATACGACGGTTACAGAATGGATTTCCACAGTTGACATAACGTTCACATGGTGTTCCATCAAACCAGTCTTTCCCTACGATAGTTGGGTTGACATGGTTAACATCTACGGCAATACGCTCGTCAAAGACGTACATTTTTCCATCCCAAAGTTCACCTTGGACTTCTGGGTCTTTACCGTAAGTTGCAATTCCTCCGTGCAATTGGCCGACATCTTTGTAGCCTTCACGGACCATCCAGCCTGAGAATTTCTCACAGCGAACGCCACCTGTACAGTAAACCACGACACGCTTGTCCATGAATTTTTCCTTGTTGTCACGGACCCATTGTGGCAACTCACGGAAGTTGCGGATGTCTGGGCGGATGGCCCCACGGAAGTGTCCTAGATCGTACTCATAATCGTTACGTGTGTCAAGGACAACGGTATCTTCGTCAAGAAGGGCTTCTTTGAACTCTTTTGGAGACAAGTAAGCACCTGTTGTTTCAAGTGGGTTGATGTCGTTGTCAAAGTCGTTGTCTTCCAAACCAAGGTGGACAATCTCTTTCTTATAGCGAACAAACATCTTCTTGAAGGCTTGTTCATTTTCTTCGTCAATCTTGAACCAGAGGTCTTCCATGCCTGGGAGGCTGTGAACGTAGTCCATGTATTTTTGAGTTGTTTCATAATCCCCTGAAACTGTTCCGTTAATTCCCTCGTCAGCGACTAGGATACGGCCTTTAAGGCCGATTGATTTACAGAAAGCCAAGTGGTCTGCAGCAAATTGCTCTGCATTTTCAATTGGAGTATAAAGGTAGTAAAGTAAGACACGAATATCTTTTGCCATAAGATTTGTTCTCTTTTCTATTCTTAAATTTTCAGAATTTTTCATCTAACTATACTAGTATACCTGCTTGAGAAAACGAATGCAATTTATTTGACTGGAAATTGTAGAAAGGTGCTTATCCCTGCACTTCATCAGTAACCATAGCGAATAGCAGATAATTCTCTCAATTTTTTGATCTGCTCGGATTGACTTTCTGATAACATCAGCTTATTGTCAATCAACACACGTGAGATGTCAACATTCATTTGACTCAAAATAAATGGATTAGAGGTCCCATCGTCCTCTAATCGTCTTTTATAACTCACTAACAGATTTTTCAAAGGAGCAAGTTGAGGCGTATTGCTTATACCTTCCAGTAGGTGATCTATGATAGTCATCGCTTCACAACGTCTTTCGCTTCCTCCAGCAAACCATTTTAATGGTGTCATTCTTATTTTCCTCCTTAAATTGAAAAGCTATCATTCCTAACTCTCGTACCAATATTTTACCCAAACACCCTCTGTAAAAAAGTCAGCAAAAATGGTAATGTCGCGAAAATATTATTAATCACATGCACCGCATAGGATGGATAAATGCTCTTGGTATAGCGGGTCAAACTAGCAAAGATGATGCCAGATGTTGCAAAGACGAAGATATCTAACAAACTAGGCAGGCTTGAAAAATGAGGAAGAGCAAATAAAATTGACGGAAGAAGCAAATCAAGGCCAAATCTCGAATGCTTAAAAAAGGCGTGTTGCAGTAATCCTCTATAGATTAGCTCTTCCATAAGTGGAGTCAGAAAGAACAAAGTTATATAGATACCTAGCTCAGCAAAGTTGGTCCCACTATAACCGATCAATACAGCCCAACCTTCAGCAGTTGACTGAACATGTTTAGCTGTCTGAACGTTAAAAGAGATCTGGAGCACTACCACTAATACTGTCAAAATCGAATACCAAAGCCATTTTTTTCTTGGAATGTGAAAGAGATAACCATGACCTGTCTTAACCAGAATCCAAATCATGACTCCGCTAAATAGCAAACTCAAGAGATTTTGAATCCAGACGAAATTGCCAATCTGGGAAGAAAATTGCCAATAATTTTGAACAATAAGCGTCAGCTGAGAAAGACCAAATACGAAAAATAAGTAAGAGAAAACTGCACTTATTTTGAATAAAAGTTGATACTTCTTCATATGAACTCTCCTTTGTAAACTCGAGACATCTCTAATATAAGCTATATTTTCCTAAATCCTTACTCCAAATCCTAAATAGTACTTGAGATTTCCTGAATGGTTAAATAGCGACAAGAAAAACATATATATCTATGCTCGTGTTTCAAAAAATCACTGCCTCCCCCAGATAATCCTGAGGAAAACAGTGATACAGTTTTTAGGAATTAGGAATGAATACACGAAATCAATTGATCTTATGATTTTTTGTTTTTCAAGAATTCATCGTATTGTTTTTGCATTTCGTTCAATACTTTATCGTAGGCACCTTCAGATTTCAATTTTTCCATCAATTCTGGAATAGCTTTATCTGGGTCTACAGTACCAGTGTTGATAGCTGTATCGAATTGTTGCATTGTGTTAGAGATTGCTGAGATTTCAGATTTCACATTGTCAGTGTTAAAGATGAATCCAAGAGCTGGAGATTCTTTAGCTTCAGCCAATTGTTTCTTAGAATCTTCGATTTGTTGGTCTGTAACGTTTTCGTTGATGTAAAGGATCCAGTTGTTACCAGTGTTCCATCCACCCATGTGGGTGTTTCCTTTGTAGCCATCAAGGACTTTAACACGGTTTTCTTTACCTGGAATTTTTTCCCAGTTCTTGCCTTCTGGACCATAAACAAGACCATTCAAGAGTTCTGGGTTAGTGTTCAAGAGGTTCAACACTTCCATTGATTTTTCTTTGTTCTTAGAGTTGTTTGAGATGACAAAGTTAGCAACTTGTGTTGTTTGGTTTTTCTTGATGAAGTTAGTGATTGGTTTGATTTGGATGTCTTTGTTTGCAACACGTGAAAGCAAGCTGTTACCGTAGTCAGCTGGTCCTACTGTTTCTTCACGAACGAACCAAGTATCTTGTTGAAGGTCAAATGAAGTATCGCTTGTTGCTACGTCTTTTGGAATGTATCCAGCTTCATAGAATTTGTGAAGAGTCTTCAAGTGTTCTTTAAAGCGAGGCACTTCGTAACGGTTTACGATCTTAGTAGTGTCCCCTTCAAGGTCGATAACGAATGGAAGTCCGTTTGGAACTGGGTAGTCAAAGTTATCAGATGGGATGAAGTTCTTAGTAACCGCAAATGGCACTACATCTGGAGCTTTTTCTTTGATTTGTTTCAAGACTGGTTCAAGTGTTTCATATGAAGTGACACCTGAAATATCGATACCGTATTTAGCAAGAAGAGTTCCGTTGAAGGCGAAGTTTTGAGATGATGCAACGTTGGCTGCAACTGGAACTGCGTAAATTTTACCGTTAATGCTGTTACCTTTGATGTAAGCTGGGTCAAGTGCTTTATAAAGCTCTGCCCCTTCTTTCTTATACAAGTCAGTCAAGTCAGCATAGGCACCTTTTTGAGCATTTACAACATAGTTAGATGCAAAGGCGATATCGTAGTTTTCACCAGATGATGTGATAACTGACATTTTCTTATCATAGTCACCCCATCCAAGATATTGGATATCCAATTTAGCACCAACTTTTTCACCGATGATTTTGTTAGCATTTTCTAGCAATTCATCTAAGTTATCTGGTTTGTCACCGATTTGGTACATTTTGATAACAGTTTTTTCACCTGAAGCTGAGTCAGCAGCTTTTTTACTGTTACCTGAAAGGTTTCCACAAGCAGCGAGACCAGCAGCCAAAGCGACTACGCTAGCAGATGCAAAAGCATATTTTTTCCAGTTTTTCATGACAAAAACTCCTTTTTTTATTTTTAAACTTATAAACAATATAATGATCTTAACTTCACGCAAGGGAAGTTTGGAAATGAGAAATGATTTTTCTCGACAAGTACTATTCTTTCACACCACCGATAGTCAAACCTTTTACAAAGTAGCGTTGGAAGAATGGATACAAAATCGCGATTGGAAGGGTTGCGACCACAACCATGGCCATACGACCTGTTTCTTTTGGAAGAGCAACTCCCAGTTGACCAGATAGGCCGACTGCTTTGGCGATGTAATCCATATTTTGTTGGATTTGCATGAGCAAATATTGCAATGGATACAAGTTGTCACTCTTGATGTAAAGAAGGGCATTGAACCAGTCATTCCAGAAACCAAGAGCTGTCAAGAGCGTGATGGTTGCAATACCTGGTAGTGACAATGGCAAACAGATTTGGAAGAAGATCCGGGCCTCACTAGCACCATCAATACGAGCGGATTCTAGAATAGCTTCTGGAATGGTCTTCTTGAAGAAGGAACGCATCAAGATGATGTTAAATGGTGAGAGAAGCATTGGAACAATCAAAGCCCAAACTGTATCACCAAGTTGAAGTAAACGAGTTACCACGATATAGCCCGGTACCAAACCAGCGTTGAACAACATACTAAGAAGGGCAAAAATCGTAAAGAATCTGCGATACTTAAAGGTTGTCCGTGAAATAGCGTAGGCATAAGTTGTTGTGATAAAAACGTTTGTGATAGTCCCCACCACTGTTACAAAGACTGAGATGAAGAGGGCTTGGAGGATTTTATCCTTAAACTGTGCCAAAAACTCAAAACCGTCTAAGCCAAATTGAGATGGGAAGAAGCTATATCCATTTTGGAGGATACTCTTTTCATCTGTCACCGAAATAACGATAACGAATACAAAGGGTAGGATACAAGAGAGGGCAACCAAACCAGAAATGGTACTAAAGAAGATATCTGCTTTCTTACTGAAGGAGTGAATGCCGACATTATCAATTTTTTCTTTTTTAATTTTCTTTTCTGCCATATTCTCCTCCTTTCTAGAACAAGGCTGAGTTTGGATCAACTCGTCTTGCCAGTAAGTTTGATAGGATAACCAGAATCAAACCGACTACTGATTGATAGAGACCTGCCGCTGAAGCCATCCCGATATCTGCTGTCTGAGTCAAACCATTATAAACATATACGTCCAAGACGTTGGTTACGTTATAAAGCTGACCAGCATTGTGGGGGATTTGGTAGAAAAGACCGAAGTCTGCACGAAAGATATTTCCGACTGCAAGGATGGTCAATACAGTTACCAATGGTGTCAACTGCGGAATGGTTACATTGCGAATTCGTTGCCATTTGCTGGCTCCGTCCACTGTCGCTGCTTCGTAGTAGGTTGGATCAATTCCCATGATTGTCGCATAGTACATGACACTGCTATATCCAAAACCTTTCCAAATACCTAGGAAAAGTAGGAGATATGGCCAGATGCCCAAGTCAGCGTAGAAATTGACTTCCTTCATTCCGATAGATTCTAGGAAATGGTTGAATACCCCTTTATCAATGTTTAGGAAGGCATCTGTAAAGAAACTGATGATAACCCAAGACAAGAAGTAAGGGAACAACATAGAAGTTTGGAAAATCTTAACCATTCTCTTAGAACGGAGTTCACTGAGGATGATAGCAATCCCTACAGATACAATCAAACCGATAAAGATAAAGCCGAGATTGTAGAGGACAGTATTTCGTGTGATAATAAAGGCATCTTTTGAACTAAACAAGAATCTGAAATTATCGAGTCCGACCCATTTACTATTCACGATACTATCTATAAATCCATTACTGGTCATGTGGTAGTCTTTAAAGGCAACCACGTTCCCAAATACTGGAATGTAGAAGAATAGAGTCAACCAGAGTGCCCCTGGCAAAACCATTAAGAGAAAGATCCAGTTGTCTCTCAAGGTTTTTGAAAACTTATTCATAATTTCCTCCCTTTTTTATTTTGATATCCATCTAAAAATTCCTTTTTAGACTTTTGATAACGATTACATTATTAGTATACTCCTATTTGAAGGTTAGGTTAAACTACTAATTATAGAAAAAACTCCACAAATTATTTTATGTGGAGTACTTTTTTAAGAAAGGGATGTTTCACGAGAAACACTCTTCATAAGACACAATGTTCTTGTTTTAGGTCGTGTAGATGGTTGAAGCTGTCGCAATAGTATGCCACTGGTTGGCTGTTGTGGCTGCGAAGTCCTTGTCTGCGTAGAAGTCTGTAAATGGTAAGATTTCCACTTCTAGCTCGTCGATGCGGTCAATCTGACCAGCCAGATAAGCCTCGATACGGCTTTCTGCTCGCTTAATGCGTTGCAAGAGTCCGCCCATGCGGATATCGACCGTATCCAAGCCAAAGACCTTGTTTTCTTTCAGCCATTGGTAGCTAAAGAGGGCATGGAAGTCTTCAATTTGGCTTCTGAGTTCTGGTAATTCTTGTCTGGCGATTTCTTGCAGGCTTTCTTTATCATCCGCTTGATAAGCCTGACGAATGCGCCGTCCCACATCGACTTTGCTACTTAAAATGGAATTCAACTGGGCCTGAGTTTCAAAGAGGTAGGCATAGTTGCCAGCTTTTTCTTTAATGCCAGCAAGCGTCTCAGCAGACTGAGCGAAGTGGGGCTTGTCTTGTTCAGGTGTCATGTGTCGGTCAAGGATCGGACAGAGAACATCCTGATAAAAGACATAGCGGTTGGGATTGATGCCACTGAGATTGCCTGGTAGGTCTGGTAAAAGGTTAGCAAGGTCAATCTGCATAAAATCTTCAACCGATAGACCTGTATTGGTCTGGAAGTGAGTAGACAGTCGGTCTAGGTCATTGCGATAGCTGAGTTCTGCCCAGATTTGCAAACTTGGTAAGACAGAGAATTGGGCTGTTTCCCCACCATTATCCCCCCAACCCGTTACAATGACTTCTTTGATATCATTGGCACGGCAGGCTTTGTTGGCCTCAAGAGCGATGAGACGACTGAAATGGTTGTTGGGTGTGAAACCAATCCACTTCCAAGCACCTCCTGCAAATGCAAGGTCATGGCTAATCTTGTGATGGTTGCGGAAGTTGCGATTGTATTTTTCCTCGCTATCCTGATAATAGTCCCAGTAAATCAAGGTCACACGATCTTTGAGGCGGTCTAGGTAGACACGAGTTTCTTCTGGAATTTCCACATCACGGTCGTACTGGCCATCTGCTGACATAAGTTTAAAGAACATATCGCTCCACATCTGGCAGTGGAAACCATATTTGTCAGCAATATCCAGCACGCGCTCCAAGTGTTGGCACATGAGGAGACTACGATCCACAATACCGTTCAGAATCAAGTAGCGTCCCAAACCAACCAAGTGGGCTTCGTCCATCCCGATATTGACCTTGCGAGTCTTCAGCTTAGACAGAGTGGCAAACATGCCATCAATCAGGTCATAAACCTTTTCTTCGCCGATAAGGAGGATATCCTCCACATCACGGAGCTCCTGAACTTCTTTGACACCCCATTTGACAAAGGCTGACAAGTGGGCCAAGGTCTGGATACAAGGCACAAAGGTCATAGCAAACTGCTGGGCATAGGCTTCGATCTCCTGCAACTCCTCAGCCGAGTAGGCTCCACGGAAATAGCCAAAGTAAGGCTGCCCCTTAATCTGGTAGGTGTCTTCCATGTAAAGCTCAAAGGTTGAGTAGCCCATGAGAGCCAAGACCTCAATCATCTGCTTGGCAGAAGCCACATTCAGCACCGCATTTCGAGAACAGTCAGCCATGTAGGCTAAATCTTCATAAGCCGCCTTCTCCTTAATCTCTACTTTATCACCTTCTGCTAGAGCTGTTACCAACAAGGACAAGGCGCGATAGAGTTGGTGAGGTTTGCGATAGGTTAGTTGATAGTGTCCACCCTCACCCTTGATAGAGATAGAGGCTTGGTCAGATTGGGCGACAGCTACTTCGACATCTGGTAGAGAAATGTGCTTTTGAAGCAACTCTATAGCTTGATGTTGTTTACTGCTAATTCCTGTAAATCTTACCATTGATTTTCCTCCTGTAACCAGTTGACAAGGGCACCGTAGAGATTGGCATCTGCATGATAGGTGCAGGCTTGGATGACGGGTGTGACCGTGTATTCTTCGTAGGTATCAACAAAGTCATCTACAGCTTTTTTGACCCCTTGAATAAAATCTGGATTTTGACTGATAGAGCCTCCCAGACTGATGACATCTGGATCGATGAGATACTGGATATTGAGCAAGCCTTGCGCCAAATTACGATTCATCCGCTCAATGGCTTCTTGACAAAGGGCATTTCCTGCTTCGGCTTCTTGGTAAATTTTGCGACCGTCCCAGTCAGTCTGACCAGATTTTTCAATCACGTATCGCACCATATTTCCAGTTGACGCTAGTTGCGACCAGTTGTTGAGTTTTTCAGCAGGGGCAAGGGTTGTCATGTAGCCAAATTCTCCACCTAGGCCGTGGCGACCTCGGTGAAGTCTACCATTAATAATCATGGCTCCACCAATCCCTGTCCCAATCACGACACAGGCTGCATTTTCAAGCTCTGGATGAGCTAGCAATTCACTGAGCCCAACGCAGTTGGCATCATTCTCTAGATGGACAGGCAGCTGATGATGGGCAAGGGCTTCATACCAAGAAAAGCCGTGGATGTAGGGCACCGCACTGAAGCCATCAATCACACCTGTTTCTTGATTGACCGCACCTGGAACGCTCATAGCAATCCCGCTATAATCCTGCTCTGACAAGCGCTGGTCTAGCCAAGCTAATAAATCCTCCAAGCTTTCTGGCGTTGGAATGCTTGTCTTATCCAATATTTTCCCATCAGGAGTCAGACTAGCAAACTTAATCCCAGTCCCTCCGATATCAATCGTTGCAATGGTCATTGTTTTTACCATAAAAAGGGGCGAATCAGTAGTTAGTTCTTACCTTTTCGCCCCTCCTTTCTCTTTATGTTTACTTTTTGAAATTAAATTTCTTCTTTTTTGATGAATTCTGTACGAATCTCTTGTGGTGAAATGAGGCCTCTATGAACTGGGTATGGTCGTTCAAGTAGGTCAAGGAAGAGATGTTGACTTTCCGGTACACGTACATTTTCACTACACATATTGTAGTAACGAAGAACATAGCCTTCTTCATTTTCAGCTACCTTAAAGGCTGTTGGACAGATTTGCGGTATGCTGAGAACAGAATGGCTCAAGAGGCTACCAGTCGCAGCCACGCTTCCTTCTTGTTTAGCAAGCTGAAGGCTGGTAAACGGTGTCTGCAAGGCCTTAGCACGACGGAAAGCTGAGAAGCGTTCTTGGACTTGGTGGCATTCAAGCGCAAACTCGACTTCAAACTCACGCAAGCATTGTGCTTCTGGTGTTGGGAAGTAACCCCAGTCACCTAGCTCACCTGTTGCACGCAAAATAGTCACTGCAATGGTGTCGTCTCCAAGGATTTCGTATTCATTCAATCCCTTGTTGGATACAGTCACACCTTTTTCATCGTCATACAGACTAACAAAGGCTTGTTGGTGTTGAGGATTTTCAGGATTTTCCCATGAAGCAGCTGGTTTGTTTGGTCGTGTCACCACCTCATAGATGCTTTCAGAATCATTGCTTGGACGCGTGTTATGAGTCTTGACCAAGAGACGTATACGGTGGTCTTTGGCAGTGTTAGTAAAGCGAGTCTTGCAACGGATTTGTGGATTATCAACGAAGACAGTCATCTCAGTTTCCAGAGGAATACTTGTTAACTCTTCTGAACGTCCAGCTTCACGCTTCATGAACTCGATGATACCTTTTTGTTCTTCTTCTAGCTTTTTATCTGCGCTGATAGGCACTGTCAATTCATGTTTGAGCAAAATCTTAGCGTAGCGAGCTGTGTTTTCCAAGACCTCGTAGCCCTTAAGCTCCGCATAGATTGGCTCTGTTCCTTTTGGTTGGAAATAGATATACTCGTTTCCGATGTCACCACGGTCTTCGAAGCGGATAAAATCTTCATAGGCTTCGTGAGTTGTCTTGTCATAGACTGTGATGTTGTCATCCACACTCACCGCTACAAATGGTGTATCAATCACTCCGTTTTGGTAAATACCGTCGCGGTGTTCTTGTGCTCCTTCCAGCAATTGGAAGGTTGTCCAAGAAAGCGGTACTAGGTGAACTGGAATGGTCACGCGCACTTGTCGAGCGATACGAGCTTGGCGGAACTTATCTTTTGGTAAATCGTACTCAAAATTAGCCCCAAGGTCTTCGATCTTAGCCTCTACAGGACGACCATCCAAGTCCTCCACACGGTAACTTGGCAAGGTAAGAGCAGCCATCTTCTTGTAACCTTCTGTTGGGTGCAATTCCTTGAAATCACAAGTCGCCACATCAATCACTGTGCTGACCGTATCAACCTTATCATGCAAGCCTGTGTTAATAACAGTAAAGAGATAATCGCTTTGAGCCTTAGCTGTAGCGATTTTACCCTTCCATTCGTTAAGAAGATTGCTCTTAACAAAGTTTCCGACTTGATTGACCTTGGCAAAACGGGTTTCCATCTCACGGTGAACTTCGTCTACACTACAGCCACAGATGCTGTCATGTGGCGCATTCTGCAAAAGAACTTTCCAAGCATAGGTTAATTGATCTTTGTGGTTATGTCCACCAGTGATAATGGTCAAAGGTTCTACAACTTGCTCGAGGAGGTTACTACTTTCTTGGAAGGCTTGTTTGAGATAAATACGAGATGAAGAAGTGTTGGCAAGTGTGTACCAGCCGTCTGTTTCCTGACTGGTCAACTCACCTGTAACCGTTGATAATTGCTCTGGTAGGGCACTTTCCACAGCTTGAACATATTCATCAAAAGAACTATGAACAAAGGTTACATCTGGGAAGAGTTCATTTGCCACACGAATGGCTTCACTCAAATTTTTCTGGACAGGCTGATGGTCACAGCCGTTCATCATCAACCACTGGTTGGTCGAAGCATAGTCACGCACGTCTGCCAGTTTTTGTTTCCAGAAGGTCAAGGCCTCGTCTTTATCAACTGGGATTTCATTCCCATTACTATACCAGTTGGCAAAGAGGATACCGAGGACACGACTTCCGTCCGCACCCTGCCAGTACATTTCTGAAAACTGGGAAGTAAACTGCTCATCTTCGAGAACTTGGTTGTCAAATCCAATCGGTTTCACACCACGACCAAAGGCTGCCACGTGAATGCCTGATTTTTGAAGGATTTGAGGAGCTTGTCCCATATTTCCAAAAGTATCTGGGAAGTAACCAATCTGAGTGGATTTGCCCCATTTTGCAGCTTCTTGCTGACCAATCAAGGTATTGCGGACATTGGCTTCACTTGAAATCAAGTAGTCATCTTGCAAGATGTAAAAAGGACCAATTTTAAGTTTGCCTTCGTCGATGTATCGTTGGACTTTGTCGCGATTTTCAGGGCGAATCTCCAAGTAGTCATCAAGGACAATGGTTTGACCATCCAAGTGGAAGCTCTTGAACTCAGGGTCATTTTCAAAGAGATCAAAGAGATTGTCAAATAATTCCACCAACTGCATACGGTGGCTTTCAAAAGGCAAGTACCACTCACGATCCCAGTGACTATGTGAGATAATATGTACGACAACATTTTCCATGAAGTAAAACCTCATTCTAAATTTAAATTTTTATTGTTAACGTTTTTGGATGTAAGATTTGCTCAATCAAATTCAACAAATCACCAACAGTTTAACTCTAAATATTTTATTTATCAAGAATTTAACTATGATTTGAGATGAAATTTGAAAGAAGTATATATTTAGCTACTTTGTCTTGGTAAATTGGCTAAAAACAAGTAAAATCCTAGATTAACGAATATCCAAGTAATCCAAGACCAATTCACAGAACATCATGTTAGCCCAAGAGAACCATTCACGAGAGTAGAGAGTTGGGTCGTCCACGTGGAAGCTTTCGTGCATGACACCTGTACCACCATCGCAAGCAACCAGCTGATCCAGCAAGAATTTCTTCTCTGCCTTATCTCTTGTTGTCAAACCTTGGATAGAAAGGGCGATTGGCCAGATATAGCGATAGAAGGTATGAGAACTTCCGAGACCGCTAGCGTATTCTCCTTGGTAGAAGTATGGATTTTCAGGGCTCAGAATGGTTCGACGAGTTGCTTGATAAACTTCATCATCGACCGAACAGTAACCCAGATAAGGTGCAGCCAACAAACTTGGTACGTTTGGATCATCCATGATGCTGGCATTTCCTAGACCATCCACTTCAAAGGCATAAATCTTTTCGCCCTTGCTATTGCTTGTGTAGGCATAGTTTTCAATTCCTTCTTGGATTTCAGCCTGAAGACGCTTAGCATCTGTGATAATGCTCGAGCTATCAGCTAGATTCAATTCTGTAAAGATCTCTTGCACATAACCCAAGACTACTACAGCAAACATATTTGACGGAATCAAGTAACTATACTGACAGCAGTCATCACTCGGACGAAAGGCTGACCAAGTCATACCTGTCACTGCAAAATCAGGGCCAAAGCCATCATTTACCAAGGTGTCTTCCTTACGATCGGTATCACGAACAAAACGATAAGGAGAGTTCTTGTGGTCTTGTTCTACCTTCCACAGATGAAGAATTTCCTTTGTCGCTGCGACAAAAGTCTCATCAAACTGGCTAGTCTCGCCAGTCTCTTTCCAGAGGAGATAAGCCAACTGCAAAGGATAGCAAAGCGAGTCCACCTCATACTTGCGTTCCCAAATCCAGCCGTTAAGGTCTGTGTGGTCAGTCTCATGGTGACCCTTCCAGTTTTCCTCAATGTTAAAGGAGTTAGCATAGGGATCCTTAAGTACCAAGGCCATCTGACGTTTGACCAAACCTGCAATGGTCTGACGCAGGAGGGCATCTCTTTTAGCCACATGCAGGTAGGGTCTGAGTTGGGCTGTCGAATCCCGAAGCCACATAGCAGGAATATCCCCAGTCAAGACAAAAGTTGAACCATCTTCTAGAATTGCAACCGTATTGTCCAAGGTGTCTGTATAGCAACGCTCGAAAACATCCACCCACTCTGGATGGTCCTTAGCCCGCTCTGCCACTTCATCTAGCCATTCTCTAACAATTTCTTTTGAATAAATCATCGTGCAGTATCCTCTTTCAAACAAGTTTCATTTTCAGTATATAGCTTTTGAGACAGAAAATACATACACAAATGATAGTCATTTTTCTACAAAATAGTTATCTTTGAAACTCCTTCTCTAAAGGTTATCTTTTTCTGATATAATGTAGAAAAACAGCTAAAGGAAAGACTATGAAACCACTACTTGAAACCATCGATACCCGCTTTGGAACTGCCAGCAAGCATGCCTTTTCTCGGGGAAATACCCTGCCATACACAGGCGTGCCTTTTGGGATGAATTACTTTGTACCCCAGACCAGTAACCAGGAAGGATCTTGGTTTTTCGATCCGCATCTGCCTATCTTTCAGGGGATTCGATTAACCCACCAGCCCAGCCCTTGGATTGGCGACTACTCTTGGCTCCTCCTGACACCTGTCACAGGCCAGATTAGTGGAGACAGTCTCTTTCACCGCCAGTCTTCCTATGATATGAATAAGGCTACTTTCCAGCCTCATTATCTGAAGATTTTCTCCCTGCGCTATCAGATTGAAAGCCAGCTTACACCGACTTGCTACGGTGCTTCTATTCGTTTGAAGCAAAAGCAAGGCAAAGCCCTCTCCCTCTATCTTCACGCAGCAGATAAACTGACCGTAGAGCAAGTAGATAAGAGAACGCTTGCCCTAAGACAAGAAGGAAAAACTGAGACCAATAAAAATCAACTAACGATGTTCACTTCCCTGAAAATGAACACGGATATTCTTGCTGTCAGCCAAGAAGGCGGAGACTGGCGAATTGACTTAGCAAGCAGCCATGCTGAGATTCAGCTAGCAACTTCTTTCATCTCCCCTTCTCAAGCACTGCTTAATCTACCTCACGAAGATTTTAATAGCTGTAAAGCAAATGCCCAAGCGGACTGGGAAAATCTCCTCTATCGTTTTGACGTGCTAGAGACAGGAGAAGCTGACCGAACCTTCTTTGATCACTGCCTTTACAGACTCTTCCTATTTCCTCAGACTTTTTATGAGATTGATGAATCAGGGCAAGCCATCCACATGGATCTGGCTACTGGTACTGTCAAACCCGGTGTCCTATTTAGCAACAATGGCTTCTGGGATACCTTCCGCACCACCTTCCCCCTCTTTGCCCTTGTCATACCAGAGCATTATCGTCTCTTTTTAGAAGGTTTCCTCAATAGCTACCGCGATACCGGATTTCTTCCAAAATGGCTGGCCCCAGATGAACGTGGCATGATGCCTGGTACCCTTTTAGACGGCATTATCGCAGATAGCGCCTGCAAGGACATGGCTCCCGACTTGGAAGAAGAACTCCTTCAAGCCATGCTTGAAACAGCCACCAAGTCCGACCCTCTCGGCATCAATGGTCGCCACGGACTAGCCCAATACCAAGAACTTGGCTACCTCTCTACCGATCACCACGAAAGCGTCAGCCATACCCTAGACTATGCCTATAGCGACTTTTGTATCGCCAGCTTTGCCGAAAAACTAGGGAAAACAGAAATCGCTGAAACCTACAAGGCCGCATCACAAAATTACCGCCATCTATTTGACGCTGAGACAGGTTACATGCGAGCGCGTGATGGTCAAGGCAACTTCCGTCCTGATTTCTCTCCTTATAGTTGGGGACGTGATTATGCCGAATGTTCAGCCATCCAAGCAACTTTAGGCGTCCTCCACGATATCCCAGGCTTGATCCAGCTTATGGGTGGAAAAGAAGCCTTTAGCAACTATCTTTTGAAAGCCTGTCAAGATGCTCCCCTCTTTGAGACAACAGGCTATGGTTACGAGATTCACGAAATGAGCGAAATGGCTACTGCTCCTTTTGGACAACTCGCCATTTCCAACCAACCAAGCTTCCACATTCCTTATCTCTTCCGTTACAGCAACTACCCTGACTACACTGCCCTTCTCATCAAGACTCTCCGTCAGAAGGCCTTTCACTCAAGTTGGGAAGCCTATCCTGGCGATGAAGACAATGGTAGTCTCTCGGCCTGGTACATCTGGTCAGCTCTCGGATTTTATCCGACCTGTCCAGGAAAACCAAGCTATGACCTCGGAATTCCTCTCTTTGACCACCTCCGAGTCTATCTCGCTAAAGAAGATAAATGGCTAGATATTCATACTGAGCAAAACCACAGCCACTTCAACTTTGTAAAAGAATGCCGACTGGACACAACTCTAGTATCAACTATTCAACATCAAGACCTCTTAAAAGCTGAGCAACTAACCTTTACACTTAGCTGGTTACCAAGTCATCAGTAAACAAAAAGAACCTTCGCAGATGCGAAGGTTTTTCTTTTATGAAACTTGGACTAGAAGTTGATCCAGAAGCTGACCACCCACCGTTAGGTTCAGATAGAAATCCAAGGTTTTATCTCCTGCAAAATACAAGGTTGGTATGGTCAGGTCTTTTTTGCTTTCCCCAGCTTGGAATTGAAGGACTTGAATTTCGTCCTGATAGGCGACACCATGGACACCTGTCCCCGGTTGGATCGAAATCTTAGTCTCTAAAGGAGTACTACTTTCGCTACGTTCAATCCTAAAATGAAGAGTCTCTCCCTTTGTCACAGCTAGACTTTTTTCTACAAATGCTAATCCCTGCACAACTTCTTTGTTTGCTAAGCTAGGTGTTTTATAAAGTGAAATTTTTGTTAAGACAGGCCAATCCTGTGCCTCCGTGATCATCACGCGCAACTTCTGTGCCTCTACCAGTGGCCCTCGCAAGAGGCGCTTATGACCAACTGTGAACCCCGTTCCAAATTCCTGCCAGACGCCGTCCACCTCTACTTGCACACAAAAACCAGCGATTCGTTGCCCCAGCTTCAAATCTTCTCTTAACTCAAGCACATCGAAAGTTTTAGGTGTCCCTAAGTCAAGTTCTAACTGGATTGGCAAGTCTGCATCGCTTGCCCAAGAGCTGGTCTCAAGGCCGTCTGTCAGATGATGACCAGCAAAGTCTGGTGATAGAGCTGGACCAGATACCTTAGCTCCCAGAACCAAATCTTCTTTATAGAGCTCATCACGATAAGCCGCAAATTCATAAAGCCGTTTGATATCCTTCTCATCAAAGAGACCATCTTGATTCGGCGGAATATTGAGTAAGAGAGGTGTGCCTCTCCCCACCGAGTGAAAATAAATCTCTACCAACTCCTCGAGAGACTTAGGATCCTGATTTTCATGGTAAAACCAGCCCGACCGTATGGAAACATCTGCCTCACCAATTGAAAAAATCGTACCTAAGGGATCCCCATGTTGAAGATAGTCCAGCTCTGCTTCTGTTCCTAGTTTATCAGGATTCACCTTCTGCCACAATGGATCACCTGCATACCCTCGTTCATTGCCAATCCAGCGGATACTGGTGCCTTCTGTTGAAAAAATTAAGCAATCGCCCTGCAGGTCACGAATGGTTTCAAACCATTTCTCAAATTCATAATTGACCTTTTGAGCGCCCTCTCCTCTGGCACCATCCATCCAGACCTCAGCAAATTTCCCTCCATTTCCATAGGCAGGATTTGATAAAATCTCCTTCAGCTGAGCCAGATAATAGGAATTATAGTCCGCTTCTCGGTCCACATGATAGAGGGGACTGTGGGCGTCCCACGGCGATAGGTAGACCCCCATATCCATATCAAACTCTGTGGCAGCTTGGGATACTTCAAGGAGTAAGTCCCCCTCTCCATTCCTCCAAGGACTGGCCTTGACCGAATAATCTGTGTGAGCTGTCGGATAAAGGACAAAGCCGTCGTGGTGCTTGACCACCAAAATCAACTTTTTAAAGCCCGTTTCCTTGAGCACACGAACCCACTCACGCGCATCTAACCTTGTCGGGTTAAATCGCCCAGGATCCTCCTGACCTGTCCCCCATTCCTGGTCATAAAAGGTATTGGGACCAAAATGGATAAAGGCTGCTAGTTCATCCTCTAAATACGCTAGCTGGGCCTGACTAGGCAAGGGACCATGCAGTTTTATTTCTCTTACCATACTACTTCCTATCTACACTTTTCTTTACTTTTTTGGCATGTACTTGCAATTCTGTTAGCGCTAGGGGACTGAGCAAGCCTTCAAATCGAAGACGAAGGGCGTAAGTTTCCACCTTATCAAATTCAAAACGAAGCTCTTCATCCTTGTCGCTTGACACTTTTCGGATGCCTGATACAGGTTGCCAATTCTCCTCTTGCTTGAGCAGTGAATCCTTATCCAAATGATTTGGAGTCCGAGGCAAGCTAGGCTCATTCCCTACATAATAATCGATAAAGGTCGGCTCAACGGCCACATATTCTTGATTTTCAACATAATACAAGGTCAGGTTATCCACAAATCGCGGTTTTAAAATCCCTGCATCTCCAAACAGAATACCCACGCTGGCTTGCTCTGACTTGGCAATCCAAGTATTGGCTGTCGATTTTTTCCGAGTAATGACCTTGTCATTGAGGTAAGATGCTGGGTGATTCGGCTCTGAGTGGGAGGCAAAGACCAGAGGCAAATTGGATCCTGTCCACTGATTGGAAATAACTTCCCCATCTACACTGGCATCTGTCACATGAATGGTGACTGTTGCTGGCAATTCACAGCCCGCTACCTGCCCTGTGAGCACACTTTCTCCTACCTGAGCATAGACTTGAGGATTGAGTTCATCCCAAGTAACCTTGGCCGTATCTCGTCTGCCATCTGATAAGACTAGCTTGACTCGGTCTGGTAAATGTGGGGCTTCCTTGACAAGCGTCCAAACCCTTTCAGGCTCAATAGCGCAAATCCCTTGGACACAAACCTGAGCAGAAGCCTTTAAATCCAGACCCTCTAGCTGACCAGATACCATAAACTCATGAAAGCTTGCTATATCTTCTTCGGATATTGCCTCCCAAACAACCTTGACTCGTTTTACACCACCAGACTCATAGTCCACCAAGACCGAGGACGGAAGCTGTGGATAAGTCCCTCTATATGTATACAAGCGAAGCGGTCTTACAGAAACCGCCCTGCCTAGTGAGGTATTTTCTGCGACCTGCAAGTGAGTTTGATAGGTCTTCCCTTGATAAATGGCGCGGATAGCCAAGTCACCTGCAGACAAGCAATGAAGCACTCCCTGCTTGATAATGGCATGGGCACTGCCACTCGTCTCCCAAATCACTTCACTATTCCCCACCTTGTTCACAGGGTTATCCACAATTTGTGGATAAAGTCCAATAGCTGGGGAATCTCCTTCTTGCAAACCTGCCTGCTTGTCCACTCGAATCTCAAACAAGCTCTTATTTTTCACTGGTTGGGAAGCCAAAGCCTCTCCCACTAAGAGATCAAAACTTACTGGCTCTAGCCCTCTGGCACTGGCTTTTAATCTTACTTGTCCCACCTGCTCCAAGCTTTGAACTAAAACAACACCCCTGCCATGAAAGGCTTTTCTCTTAAACCGACCATTCTTCTGAGCCTGGTAACGTTCACGGCTGGCCTGCCTGCCATTATCCACACCCACAATGCGAGCAGGGCCCTCAATTTTAAAATGAAGCTGATTGGAAGCAGTCGGAACCCAATTTCCATCCTTGTCCAATACATCAAAATAGAGATAAAGGAGGTCTTGCCCATCTGGCTCCAGTTGTGATTTCTCGGCATGTAGGTCGATTTGGGCTGGTCTACCTGCAGTCACCACCCTATCTTCTGCCACAAGCTGCCCTTGACGGTCATAGGCCACAGCACGCAATTCTCCTGGTTGATAAGCCAAACGCCATTCGAGATAGAGCTGGTCAGAACTTGCTCCCTCTTGGTATTTTCTGCCATCTGAAGTCCATTTTTCCTGAAAGGTCTTTCTGCCTTGGGATTTTCCATTGAGAAATAGCTCTACAGAACCAGCATTTGAATACACTCGAACAGGGATATCCCCATACTTATCCACAACTTGTTGATAACTCTTGTGAATTTCCCAATTCCAATGGGGCAGGATATGAACCATGGGATGCTGATCTACATCCACCCACTGACTTTGATAGAGATAATAATCATTTTTAGGAATCCCTGCTGTATCCACAAGCCCAAAATAAGAACTCTTGACCGGCGTGTCATTTTGGTTGTGCCAAGGAGTCGGCTCACCGATATAGTCCACTCCTGTCCAGATAAACTGACCGGCATAGTCTAGCCGATTTCTATCTGCTATCCAAGCAGCCGTCGCTGTCTTCCCCCAAGGAACTCGATCATTGCCATAATCCGACTGTTCAAAATTCCGCACGCGACGATTATTCCCAACACATTCCTTATCTGGGCGAAAATAGCTGTCACGCGTCCGTGTAGCCGATGAGGTTTCAGATCCATAAAGTCGCCACTTGGGATGTCTTTTGCGAATCCCATCAATATTGTCTTCCGAGTAATTCAAGCCCACCACATCCAGCAAATCAGCAATCTTTTCATGACCTCCAGAACCGTCTCCAAAGCGGAACTGATCCATTCCCATGGTCACAAAACGGCTATCATCAACCTCCTTAACCCTTTCTAGCAAGCGTTTGATCGTCTTCAATGAATGAGCATCGCCATTTGCTTCACTGACTTCATTTCCCAAGGACCACATAAAGATAGCTGGATTGTTCTTACCACGTTCAATCATAGTGCGCAAATCATAATCTGACCAGAAATCGCCTGCTTTCGCTTCTGGATGAGTCGCTTCTTCCTCAAAAAAGCGACCATAGTCATATTCTTTCTTGCCTCCATACCAGGTATCAAAGGCTTCTTCTTGGATGAGTAGGCCCATTTTGGCAGCCACATCTAGCAAGATACTACTAGCTGGATTATGGGTGATTCGGATTGCATTGACACCCATTTCCTTCATCTGGCGCAAGCGTCTCTCGGCAGCTGACCTGTTTTCCACAGCTCCCAGCGCTCCGTAGTCATGGTGCAGACAAACCCCATGAATCTTCAACCAGCGACCATTTAGAAAGAAGCCCTTATCCGCTTGCCAATCCATATAGCGGTAACCAAAGGTCTCCTCTTCTTCATCAACCAAAATGCCATTTTTGTAAAGGCGTGTCTTCAATTGGTAAAGGTGAGGGGATTCAATATCCCAAAGCAAGGGTTGAAAAATTGATATGGCTTGTTGGAAAGAATATTTGTCCCCAGACTCAATCACTAGAGAGTCTGTCGCCTGCCAGTCTGACAGCTGTTGGCCATCATACCAGATACTCTGCTCCAAATACACCGACACGGACTGAGGTCCATCATTTGAAACCTTACTTGTAAGCTGAGTCTCCACCCATCTATCTCTTTGTTCCTTTAGCTTGGGACTTGCTATCTTAATCCCATACAAATCCAGATGAACTGCATCTGTAATCAACAATTTTACTTCTCGGTAAATACCGCTACCAGAGTACCAACGACTGCTAGGTTGCTGATTTTCCACAAAAACCGCAAGCTGGTTGGCCGTCCCATCATTTCTTAGATAAGGCGTGATATCATATGAAAAAGGTGTGTAGCCATTGGGATAATAGCCCAGTACTTGCCCGTTAATATAGACTTGGGCATTCATGTAAACTCCATCAAACAACAAACGCACCGATACAAGACTGGCATCTTCTTCCAAGTAAAACTGTGTCCGGTACCAGGCCTGACCCCCATTTAGCTGACCACCCTCATTTTGCGCTAGCGAATAATGGTCAAAATCATTGTAAATACTCCAGTCGTGTGGCACTTGAATAGCCTGCCAATTTTCCCTCTGAAAATCCGGTGCCAAGGCCTCTTCTTTCCCTACCTCTTGGCTAAAAAACCAGTGATTTCGTAAAACTTCTTCTCTTCTCATACAAGCATTCCTCTTTAAACGACTCGATTTATTTGACTATAGCACAAAACAAAAGCGCTTTCAAGACTTCCTCTATCACTCCCTAAATCCTCAGAAAAGATTCTATAATTTGTAGAGGAGAATTTTAGTTCCCAAGCCCACGATCGTAAAACAAAAAGAGCCTGAAACCAAGCTCTTTAGTCTATTATTTCTTCTCAGCGCGAAGGGCTGACAAGATTTGTGTACGGATATCATCCACACCATTTGGCGTATTTGGTAAAAAGATAGTTTGGTTTCCTTTAGAGGCAAAGGTATTCAAGGTATCCAAATACTGGTTGGTCAAAAGAATGGACATGATTTGCTCTTCTGTCATACCAACATTGGCTTCCTTGAGTTCGGTGATAGACTCTGCCAATCCATCCACAATCGCCTTACGTTGTTGGGCAATCCCCACACCATGAAGACGGTCTTTTTCTGCTTCTGCTTCAGCTGCAGTGACGATTTTAATCTTGTCTGCTTCCGCCAATTCTTGCGCTGCGACCCGCTTACGTTGCGCCGCATTGATTTCATTCATGGATTGCTTGACTTCTGCATCTGGTTCAACCTTGGTTATCAAGGTTTTCACGATAATATAACCATAAGTAGTCATTTCTTCTGCTACTTGGTGTTGGACTTCAAGGGCAATCTCATCTTTTTTCTCAAACAATTCATCCAAGGTTAATTTTGGAACAGAAGAGCGAAGAGCGTCTTCGATATAAGATTTAATCTGAGATTCTGGACGCATGAGTTTATAGTAGGCATCTGTCACGCTCTGCTCATTGACACGGTACTGAGTCGCTACATTCATCATAACGAACACATTGTCCTTGGTCTTAGTCTCAACCACAATATCGCTTTGCAACAAGCGCAACTGAATCCGCGCTGCAATCGAGTCAATCCCAAAAGGCAAGCGAATATGAATACCGCTATTGGCAACCTTTTGGTATTTCCCAAAGCGTTCAATAATCGCCACCGACTGCTGACGAACCACATAAACTGTACTCAGTGTGACTATCACCAATAGGAGCACACAAACCACCACAAAAATCATCAAAAATGTTGCCATTATCGTGACCTCCATCATTATTTTCCTGTATTATAGCACATTTAAAGAAGGCTGTGCAGTTTTTACTGCGATTTTTAAAAATAAAATGTTAACCATCTATTTTGTAACTAAAAAGGATAGCCTCATACAAAGCTATCCTTTGATTCTCATCAATGCGCCAACATTTCTTGGGCGATTTCTTGACCAGATAGGTTATCTGGGTAATAGGTTGGCCAGTTATCCATTTCTTCAAAGAGGGCTTCTTGGCTTGTGCCTCCAAAGAAGATATGGAAATGTTCTGCCTTAACTGGAGCGATATTGTGGTCACTAAACTGAACATACTTGAACTGTCCAGCATCAGCATCTGTGGCTTCAAAGAGGAAGCGCACGCCACGATTGCCTTTCTTGTAAGTCAAGATTTTCTTTCCAACATACTTGTAAGTATATTTCTTACTTTGTCCACCTTGAACAAATTCCATAGTGTTATCAGTGATATTAATCTTAGTCACATCTGTCTGATAGCCTTTTGTATAGTAGGCCTTGTACTCAGCCTGGGTCATCTTACCAGTCAACTTAGCCTTGTAATCAAACACTTGATCAAAAGTACCATCTTCAAGGAAAGGATAAACTGATTGCCAATTACCTGCATAGTCACTCAAGGTACGGTCCTTGACGTCTGCATCCTCAAAGTAACCATTTTGAACTGTCTTAGTATCCTCTGCCTTTTCAGGCTCAATTACTGGGCCTTCTTGGTCTGTTGTTTGTTTTAGAGCCTTGAGGTTTTTCTCCATGATAGAGATGTAATTTTCACCAGCCTTGGTATCCTCTTCTGTCAGACTTTCTAAAGGATTGAGGACATCTGTCTTAACACCTGCCTCTTTTGAAAGTGTATTAGCAAGGGCTTGTGAAGCATTTTCTTCAAAGTAGATATAGGCAATTTTATTTTTCTTGACGTACTCTGTCAACTCTGCCAAGCGAGCAGCTGATGGTTCAGCATCTGGAGAGAGACCTGAGATTGCGACTTGTTTGAGTCCATAGTCCAAGGCAAGATAGTTAAAGGCTGCGTGTTGAGTCACAAAGCTCTTTTGTTTGGCTTGAGACAAGCCTTCTGCATAAGCCTTATCCAAGGCTTGCAATTTTTCGATATAGGCAGCAGCATTCTTTTCAAAGGTCTCTTTTTTATCAGGATAATCTGCTGACAAGCTATCACGGATGTGCTCTACAAGTTTAACGGCACGAACTGGTGATAACCAAACATGGGGATCGTACTCATGGTGATGGCCTTCTTCTCCATGGTCATGGTCTCCCTCTTCTTCCTCACCACCTGGCAAAAGCAACATATCGCCTGTCGCCTTGATGGTTTTGACCTTTTTCTTATCCAAAGTATCTAGCAATTTAGGGACCCATGTTTCCATGTTTTCATTTTCATAAACGAAGGTATCTGCGTCTTGGATTTTGGCAACTGCCTTGGCAGACGGTTCATATTCATGGGGTTCTGTACCAGCACCGATGAGGAGTTCTACATTAGCCGTATCTCCTGCGACTTGCTTGGTAAATTCATAGACAGGGTAAAAGGTTGTCACAATATTTAGTTTGCCATCTGCCTGCTTTTGATTGGAACAAGCCACTAAAAACAAGGCACATAGACTGGCGAACAATAAGCTAATTTTTTTCACGTTAGTCTCCTATTTGATAAAACGTCTTACTAAACTAATAAGTAAAAAGACAGTTACAAAAATAATGGTAATACTTGCACTTGCAGGTGTTTCTGCATAGTAGGAAATGTAAAGTCCTGCTACCATTCCCAAAAATCCAATAGCACTGGCAAGCAGCATAACCGATTTAAAGTTTTTCCCGAGACGCAGGGCAATACTGGCTGGCAAGACCATAATGGTCGATACCAGAAGAGCTCCCGCAGCTGGAATCATAAGGGCAATGGCCACCCCCGTCACCATGTTAAAAAGAATGGACATGGTACGAACTGGCAAGCCATCCACAAAGGCCGTATCCTCATCAAAGGTCAAAATGTACATCGGACGAAGGAAGAGGAAGGTCAAAATCAAAACAACCGCCGCAATGACAAAGAGGGAAATAACCTGCTCTTCGCTGATAGTCACGATTGAACCAAAAAGATACTGGTCCAAACTCATAGAACTCGAGCTTTTACCCTTGCTCATGACAATCAGAGAAACAGCCAGACCTGTTGACATGAGGATAGCTGTCCCGATTTCCATAAAGTTCTTGTAAACCGTACGGAGATACTCCAGGAAGACTGCCGCAATCAAGACAATAGCAATAGTAGAAATAGTCGGAGAAATCCCCAGAACCAGACCAAAGGCTACACCCGAAAGCGAGACGTGGCTAAGGGTATCACTCATCAAACTCTGACGACGCAAGATAAGGAAGGTTCCCAATACTGGCGAGAAAAGACTCATAGCAATAACGGCCAGAAAGGCACGCTGCATAAAGTCATAAGATAATAAACTAAGCATGGCCTACCTCCTGATCATTCTCATGAACGTTGAAACAACGCCATGGCGAGTCTTGATTACGGACTAGATGGATATTGCGGTCCGCATAGTCCTTAACTTCTTCAGGGTCATGGGTAATCATCAAAACAGCCTTACCATGATGATGGGCGCTGTGGTGCATGAGTTCGTAAAATTCGTTTTTACTTCCTGCATCCATCCCCGTTGTCGGCTCATCTAGGATAAACACATCTGGATCCGAAGCAAACATACGCGCGATCACCGCTCGCTGCTTTTGTCCTCCAGATAGAGACCCCAAGCGTTTGTCTCGGTGTTCCCACATTCCAACTGAGTCCAGACTAGCCTTGATATGCTCCTCATCATGAGCATTCAAACGACGGAACCAGCCTTTTCGCGGATAGCGACCCGACTTGACAAATTCATAAACCGTACTTGGAAAACCAGCGTTAAAACTGGCAATCTGTTGAGGAAGGTAAGCTATTCTCAATTTCTTACCCTGCGTATTTGTCTTTGAAATGGTTACCTTACCAATGCGTGGTTGGAGGATTCCAAGACTGGCCTTGATCAGTGTCGTCTTAGCCGCCCCATTTTCCCCTGTCAAGGTAACAAATTCCCCACTATCAACACTATAATTGATATGTTCAAGAACGGGCTCCTTATCATAATAGAAGGATAAATCCTCTACCGTAATATATCTCATTATTTGATTTCTCCTACTAAAGCAGTCAAAAACCGCTGAATAACTTTTTGTTCATTTGGAGTAAACTGAGTCGCCACTTGTTCATAGGTTAAAAGTGTATGCTCATGGTGATGATGGTGCTCCTCAGCGATTGGACGAGCCAAATCAGTCAACTGATAAAAAATCACACGCGCATCCTTAGGATCTTTAGATGTTTCCAACATTCCTTCCTTGACCAAAGACTTAATGGCCTTGGTAACTGCCGCCTGACTGACATTGAGGCGACGGGCCAACTCTGAATTTGTTAAAGATTCCTCTGACAAGAGCATGAGAATGTGCTCCTGAGTATTGGTCAGGGCCACCTCGCTAGTACAATGACCTATTAGGATTTCATGCTGATTTTCCGCCTGCAAAATCACCTCATTTAAAAAGGCATCGATATCCTTCGCTAGCTGTCTCATATCTGACTCCTTTCCTTTTGGACTTCTCTTTATTTTAAGAGAAAAATACTATTCTTTGAAAAATTATTTACTGGTTAATTATATCACAACCAAAAAAAGAGTCAAGAAAAAACGTGAAAACTAGTTTCATCCTTGAACTCTTCTATATTATGATCTATTGAAATTCCTTGACATCTCCATCATAAGTCGCCCAGTCTTTACTGAAAAAGCGCTCATTCAGATGATAAGTCGGAGCTGGTGTGGGATTGGATAGGAAAGGATCAACGGCCTTATCAAATGCCAACCAACCTAACCAACCAAGGTGAATGGTATCCTTCATAAAGAAAGCTTCCCCACCGTCCTTAGAAAAATCTGCTATATTGGTAAAACCTTGACTTTCTAACTGGTAGCGAATCTTCTGCACCGTTTGTTGGTACATATCCTCTCGTAAACCAGCATAGTCCATCCATTTTTTATTAACAGGTGGAATGATAAAAATCGGGTTTACCTTGGATTTAGAAAACTGTGTCAACACTAACTGCAAGTCATTATATTCTGGCGACTTGAGATAGGTAAAATTTTTCTGAGAATCCTTTAATTTATTCAAATCCTTCTTAATCTGTGTATTATAGAAATAATTCTCCATTCCCAGATCATTATTAGAAGTATTCTTTTCTGCATCTGCTTTGACAACATCTTCTATAGCTTGATAAGAAAACTGATCTGGCAAGGTCTTTAAATACTTAGCTACATGCTTATCGTATTTGAAATAGCCTCTAACCGAAAACTGACCAAAAAAGGAAGCTTGACGTTCATTAAAACGAGCCAATAATTCAATCATTTCATTGTCTGCCGTCGACAATTCTTCTTTACTTGCCAACTTCTGAACCAGGTCCTTCATAGCTACATTTGGAAACTGCTGTAGTAAGCGGGTCGCTGCATATTGACTAGCCTGATCTCCAGATTGATGTTCCAGAAAACTCGTCAACTGATCCCCATTAAAATACTGCTGGAAGGCTGCTGGCTCATAGCCATTTTTACTAAACCACTGGGGCGAGATGACATATACAACTTGTTTATTCTCCAGTTGTGGCAACATCTGTTGCATCCCAAAATACTGGTTGAGCGATGCAGCTCCCCTCTGTCCTAAAAGATAGGGGCGATAAGAGCGGTTGTATTTCTCAGCCAATACCGCAGGATGGGCACCGTCAAAACGAAGCCATTCACTGGAGCCAAAGAAGAGAACAAAACGCATATTTGGATCAGATAAGGCTCTGACCTTTTGACTCCGCTCCTTAAAACTTTCAATGGTAGTAGCCACCGCCGAACGCTTTTCAGCTCCCAGATCATGGCGCATCTCAGCAGGATAGAAAAAGATAAGCAGACAAACCAACAAACCAGCTATCAAGACCGGTCCGAAGATCATCCATAAGCGTTTAAGCATTTTGTAGCTCCACAATACCAGCTATGATTTTATTGGCTGTATTCCAGTCGTCACGACCAAACTCTGTTACAGGGACACGAATGTCAAAACGGTTTTCAATCTCCACAATCAATTCAACCGTTCCCATACTATCCAAGACACCTGCGTCAAAAAGATCTTCATCCATCATGTCAGAAACATCTTCCATAAACAACTCATCAATAATTTCGATAACTTCTGATTTGATATCCATATTTTATTTCCTTTTATTTTTTAAACCATAGATCATTCAAGAATCCAGAAAAGATTAAGAATGACAGCATGACGACATGGAAGGTGACAACCATGCCAAGCAACTGAATCCAGCGATTCTCAGGTAGAGCAGGCTTCCCTGCTTTTTTCCGCTCCTTATTGAGCGTTTTTTTCTTGCGAATCCAAGCGTCATTGATGACCAAGCCCAATCCATGAAAGAGTCCATAGGCGATATAGTACCAGGTCACACCGTGCCAAAATCCCATAATCAGCATATTTACAATATAGGCCACGCTTGAGGTTACATTGCGATTCTTAAAGACCTTCTTTCTGGTCAACACCATCACCATTCGCATAAAGACAAAGTCACGGAACCAGAAAGAAAGACTCATGTGCCAACGATTCCAAAATTCCTTTAAATCCCTTGATAAAAAGGGCTTGTTAAAGTTGATGGGACTACGGATTCCCATCAAGTTTGAAATGGCCAAGGCAAACATAGAGTAACCTGCAAAGTCAAAGAAGAGCTCCAAACCAAAGGTATACATAACTACCAAGGCATAGGGGTTAAAGAAGCCACCTGACTGCAGGGCTAGATTCTTCAGAGGAGGTAGTAAAGTTTCTCCTAAAACATGAGCTAGGATAAACTTGTACAAAAATCCCCACATGATATAGCGAACAGATTCATCCAGCATATCCATCAACTCATCCCGCTCAGGAATGGTCTGATAATTTTCATTAAATCGCTTAAAGCGATCGATTGGGCCACTTGAAAAGGTCGGCATGAAGAGAAGGAAACGGAGGAATTCCCAGAGGGTAAAATCCTTAATCACTCCATCTCTCAGCTCAATGATAATCCCAACCGAACGAAAGGTCAGATAAGAAATTCCCAAAAAGCCAAGCAAAGACTGCGTTCCATTGATAGCCGGCTGCACCTTGACAAAGATAATCGGGAGGAGGGACAGAAAACTAACTAGGTAGAAGACCCACTTGCTATCCTTACTTTTTCGATAATGCTTGTAGAAGAGTACGAGCAATATTTCCCAGCACAAGTAAATACCCAAGGCAGCCAACTGATTAGTCTTCCCACCTACCAACATGGTGACGATAAAGAAGAGACTAACCAATACCTCGTACCAGGCAAAGCGTTTCTTGAAAAAGAGACCGATAAAGATGGGCAAGGTTGCAGCAATCACATAGACAAAATACTGAGGATTCCCATATGGCTCTAAATGAGGAAGCTGTTGAAAGAACTCCATCATCTCTTATTCACCTCGTTAATCAATCCTTTGATGTCAATTTTTCCATTTGGAGTCAGTGGCAGACTGTCTCGATAAAGGAATTTAGACGGCATCATGTAGGACATCATGATATCTGTTAAATCTTCCTTGATAGCCTTGGTAATATCAATATCTCGCTCAAACTGCTCACGAACACCGTCTTTCAAGATGACATAAGCCAATAGATTTTGCACCTTGTGGTCTTTATTATAACGTGGCACAGCTACAGCAGACTCGATAAAGCGAGACTTATTGAGGTTTTGAGAGACATCTTCTAACTCAATGCGGTAACCGTTGAACTTAATCTGGAAGTCCATGCGTCCGCCGTAGAGAAGTAAGCCTTCATCTGTCATAGTTCCCACATCTCCTGTATGGTAGGCTGGTAGACCTTCAAACTCAAAGAAGGCTTCTGCCGTTTTTTCAGGATTGTTCATATAACCTTTTGAAACGGCTGGTCCAGAAACAATGATTTCTCCCTGTTCGCCATTTGGCAATTTATTGCCATTCTCATCAATGATAAAGGTTGGAGAATCAGCCTTGGTATAGCCGATTGGTAGGCGTTTGAGAGTCGTCAACATCTCATCTGTCACGGCAACAGCTGATAGGGCTACTGTCGCTTCTGTTGGTCCGTAGGCATTGATAATACGGGCATTTGGGAATCGATCGCGCAGTTTTTGAGCTGTTTTGACCGTCAATTCTTCACCATCAAAGTAGAAATGCGTAATTCCAGGCATTTTTTCGCTATTAAAATCTTCAGACAACATGGCCATATCCGCAAAAGAAGGCGTTGAAGTCCAGATAGCGATCGGCAATGAAAAGATGGTCGCAAAGAGTTGCTTAAAGTCCTGAGTGATGACAGATGGTAAAGCAAAAAGAGTTCCTCCCAGTGCCAAGGTCGGAGCCCAATACATGACAGACAAGTCAAAAGAATAAGGTGGCTGAGCCAACATTTGCGGACGACTTGGCGTCGCAAATTCCTTGTCCGTAATCATCCAGTTGGTAAAGCTGAGGAGGTTATCATGGGAAATTTGCACTCCCTTAGGCTTACCAGTCGTACCAGAAGTAAAGATAATGTAGTAGTTATCATCACCCTTGACTGGATGCGTAATCTCATAACTAGTCCCTTGAGCAAAGGCTTCTTGAACCTGAGCTAGAGTCATCATTGGCGTAGAAACCTGTTCCAATGGGAAGTCTGAGATGGCAATAATCAAGCTTGGCTCTGCTACTTCTAAAATAGCTGAAACTCGCTCCAAAGCCGAATGGCTATCAATGGGAATGTAGGCATGGCCTGACTTAGTCAGAGCAAGAAAGGTTGCCAACATTTCATATTCTTGGCCACCAAAAACAACTACAGGAGACTTCTCAGGCAAGCCTAGTTGGTCAATGGCTGCAGCCAAACTATCTGAATCAGCCTTCAAATCTCCATAAGTATGTTCCTGCCCCAAAACATTGTAAACAGGATAGCTAGGCTGTGTCTGAGCAAAATGCTCAATGGTTTCAATCATATCTACTATTGGTTTATTTGACACAATAGGGATTCTCCTTCAAGTTAAAATTCATTATAGATAAAGCTTCCTTGACCCTGACCAAGATAGCTAAAGAAGTAAAGCAGCCCCAGAAAGATAAGAAAATACAAGGCTGTCCGACCAAGAAAGAGGTACAATTCTTTTCTCTGTTTCATCAAGAAAAACCATTCATTTCTGTAATTTTTGCTAAATAAGATAGACTCTTACTATAGTATTTTTCTACCATTGTACCACTTTATAGGCTAGTTTTTCAATTGTTTCCGTACATTTTCACTAGATTTCAGCTTATTTTAAGGGTTATGCGCTTTTTCTATGTATATTTCAAGTAGAGTGATACTGTTTCAAAACTCCATTTCATGAGAAAATGAAGGAAATCTTCCCATAATAAAACGCACGATATCAAGTTTTTTCAACACCTGATACTATGCGATTTTCTGATTTTTAAAGACTTTTTAACTAGTCTCTCATTTAAAATAATCTCGTCTGATATAAATTAAAATAGCTTCTATCACCAGACAAATGGCCGATATCCAAAAACTGATACTAATACCAAAACTCTCAGTAATATAGCTCATTAGCAAAACAAATACTGAAAATGCTAGTGTCGAAATCACTTCCAGAACGGAATAGACATTAACCAAGTTATTTTCCTCTACTGTTTCCTGAAGAAATACACTTTCAGGAACTTCTTTTAGCTGCGATAACATACCAACTAAAGCTGAAAATACTAAAAACATCTGTGCATTTGGCAAAAATAGAATAGTCAGCGTCACTATTGCCATGGCT
The DNA here is from genome assembly GCF_047464965.1 of Streptococcus mitis. Taxonomy (GTDB): domain Bacteria; phylum Bacillota; class Bacilli; order Lactobacillales; family Streptococcaceae; genus Streptococcus; species Streptococcus mitis_DU. Next base: position 81,867 of record NZ_JASHAT010000001.1, on the reverse strand, counting down.
ATAAGAGAAAAAAGAATACTTTCCCATTTAGAAGCAAGAAACTTTTCAGATAGCCGAAAAGCAATTAAGCCACTAATTATAATACCAATAGAGTATGCTGTATTAGAATATCCCCAGTAACTTTCCGTTTCATTTAATAACTCAGTTACAAAGACAAGTATGATAGACGAAACCCAAATCGTATTTGAGAAAATTTCAAATAAATTTGCTGATACAAAAAGTCTTAATCTAGGATCTCTAGCAACTAACTTCCAACCTCTGAGCAAAATTTCAAGATTAGTTTCTGACTCTAACACCTCCACTTCAGCGTTAGGAAGAAATAACATCAGAAAGCTAGAAATGATATACAATATTAAAATGATAAACGTGGTAGGTAACAGACCAATTGTTGCAAATAAGAGTCCACCTAATCCCCAACCCACCAATTGAACAGCTTCACCACTCATTGACAAGGCTGAATTAGCCTTACCCAAATCGGTCGCATAGCGTGGCACAATAGCATAGGAAACAGGTGCTGCAAAACCATCTAATATTGAAATTGCCACAACAAATAGATAGGTTACCAAAGGCGCTACGGATTGCATTACGGTAAACATTCCTACCAGTATCGTTAATAATATAGTCTTTCCAAATTGGGATAAAGATAAAACCCTATTTAGCGCTATCCTTTTAGTAACTAAAGGAACTAAAAGACTCGCAACAAAAGAGGATATCCCTATTAAAATGGGAACTAGTGACGTGGCAATTACTGATTTTGAAATAATGTATATGTTAGCAATGATTGTTACTCTAAAGAAAATATCTGCTAAATTTGCAAACAATTGAGAGACTAACAACTTGATAAATGAATTAGACATATAGCTCTCCTATCTTAGTTGCCAACTTTGGAATTAAAATTTGATTTTTAATATTTTAGCATAAAATAGCAGAAAACAAAAGTGATGGTTTTTACATGAAAAAGCCTGAGATTTTCATCTCAAGCTTTTCAACATAATTGTTTTCTAGATTAGAAAAGCGAGAATACAAGCACGGCCAAGGCTGCACCAATAACAGGTCCCACAACTGGAATCCAAGCGTAAGACCAGTCTCCGTCTCCCTTGTTTGAAATTGGCAAAATGCTATGCATGATACGAGGTCCAAGGTCACGCGCAGGGTTCAAGGCAGAACCTGTTGTCCCACCTAGTGATAGAACGATACCGACAATCAAAGTTCCCACTGCGAAGGTTCCGATTCCTGCTTGAAGGTCATAAAGTCCCAAAGCAAAGATTGTCAATACCAATACAAAGGTGCCAAGGATTTCACTAATCAAGTTTGATACAGTATCTTTTATAGCTGGTCCAGTACTGAAGGTTGCCAGGATATTGCCTGCATTTTCTTCTGCCTCATAATGCGGTTTGAATTGCAACCAAACCAAAATCTGACCCAGCATAGCCCCTGCGAACTGAGCTAGGATGTATGGGAAAACGGAAGCCCAAGAGAGCGTTCCTTTTAAGGCCATCGCAAACGTTACAGCTGGATTTAGGTGGGCTGGGCTGAGCGTGCCAGATACAAAAGCCGCAACGGCTACAGCAATTCCCCAACCCATAGTAATCACAATCCAACCTGCATTGTTGCTCTTGGTTTTAGGAAGAACCACACCTGCAACAACACCATTTCCTAGAAGAATCAGGATTAAAGTCCCCAAAAATTCTCCAAATAATTCTTTCATCATATCGTTGTCTCCATTTTAAAGAAGGAGAGGGAAGGCAAGGAAGGCTTGTCTCCCTCTCTTCTAGTTTTTCTTAATTTTTCAATTCCGCTAGATCGTTGTTAGCAAGGGCTGCTTCAACATCCGCACGGTAAGTTGCTTTCTCGTCTTCTGTCCAGTCATAGAATCGTCCCATTTCATCTAAAACTGGCTCAACGATGCTATCCAAACTATCACGCATAAAGAGCATGTGGTTGGTACGACGAAGGAGGAAGTCAACTGGGCTAAGAGCCAACTCATTGCGCATTGCATAGTGAAGTGATAAAGTATCTGCCAAGCTGAGTCCTGGTGCTTGTTCTAAACTATGAGCAAGGGCAAAGACTTTCGGTACATTTGAACCATAGAGATTTGCGAGATAGTGAGCTTCCTTGCTATCCAATCCACGTGACACTCCAAGTTGCGCAAAGGCTTCGATTTCTGAATCAACATTTGCTGGGTTCAATTCCCCACCTGAAACAGGGTAAGTCTTAGAATTGATCAGTTTAAAGCTACGGTCAAATTCTGCTTTGAGGATGTCAACCACGCGCTCCATAGCTCCTTCAGCCATCTTACGGTAGTCTGTGATTTTACCACCAGCAAGGGTCAAGAGGCCATTGTCATCTCGGTCCAAGCTCGAACCACGTGAAACTGCAGATGGATCCAAATGCTTCTCAGAGGTACTGCTTTCAAGCTTGCTGACAGCAGACTCAACATCTTCACGCGTTTTTTCTTTAGAGAGATAAGATTCAACAGTCGCAATCAAGTTGTTAAAGCTTTCATCACTGATTGTACCGTTATTTCCTCCATTGTAGTCAGAAGCGCTATTGCCTGCGATCAATGGACGAAGACCTGCCCAGCTACTTTCAATATCATCAATGGTAATGTTGGCTTCTGGGAAGCGGTTGTTGACAATGCCAAGTAGATAATCCACATCTTCCTGAGTTACTTTTGGATGTTCCAAATCACCTGTGTAGTCTGTATCGGTTGTACCAAAGTAAGTCTTGTTTTCACGTGGGAGAACAAAGACCATACGGCCATCACCCAAACCTGTGTCAAAGTAAACTGGTTGTGAAACCTTGATCTTGCTTGAATCCACTACCAAGTGAACTCCCTTAGTTGGGCGCATTTGTGAGAATTGGGTTCCCTTATTAGACAAATTGCGTACTTTATCGCTCCAAGGACCTGTTGTGTTGATAACCAGACGAGCCTTGATTTCAAAGACTTGGTCTGTCAAGAGATCACGAGCTACAACACCTGTAATCTTGCCACTTTCGTCAAAGAGGAAACCTTCTGCCTTCACGTGGTTGGCAATGAGGGCACCGTCTTGGTTGGCACGTTTGATGTTTTCAATCACGAGACGGGCATCGTTGTTACGGAAGTCAAGGTAAACCCCACCTCCTACCAAGCCTTCTTTCTTCAAGTTTGGCTGGCGTTCCAAAACTTCTTCCTTGCTCAAAACCTTGTTAGCAGCTGGTGTGTTGTTAACTCCTGCCAAAAGGTCGTACAAGTCCATAGCTACTTTAAGACGGAAGAGGCTAAAGGTCGCTCCATCTTCATCGTAAACTGGTAAGAGCATTGGGTCTGGTTTTGGAATATGTGGTGCGATTTGTTGAACTACAGCACGTTCTGAAACTGTATCTGATACCACTTCTACGTCGAATTGTTTGAGGTAACGAAGACCGCCGTGAACCAATTTTGTTGAACGGCTGGATGTTCCTTCTGCGAAGTCCTGCATTTCAATCAAACCAGTATCTAGACCACTAGCTGCTGCCTGCAAGGCTACACCAGCCCCTGTAATTCCTCCACCGATAATCAAGAGGTCCAAGGTACGTTCCTGCATTTTTTGAATTGATAATTCACGTGTTTTCTTTGAAAATTCCATATTTACACACTTTCTAACTAAGTCGCTTTATTCTTCCAGTATTATACTCTTCGAAAATCTCTTCAAACCACGTCAGCGTCGCCTTACCGAATGTATGGTTACTGACTTCGTCAGTTTCATTTACAACCTCAAAGCAGTGCTTTGAGCAACCTGCGGCTAGCTTCCTAGTTTGCTCTTTGATTTTCATTGAGTATTAGTCATCGATTTCCGCAAAGACTTGCGTTGCTTTTACAGCCTTCTTCCAGCCCTTGTAGAGTTGTTCCTTGCGAGATTCGTTCATCGATGGCTCGAAGAGCTCTCCTGTCTCATTCAAGAGTTTCAACTCATCCAAGTCTTTCCAATAACCTACTGACAAACCTGCTAGGAAGGCTGCTCCTAGGGCTGTTGTTTCCAAGTTTTTGGCGCGTGCGATATCGATTCCCAAAATGTCAGCTTGGAACTGCATGAGGAAATTGTTCATAGCTGCACCACCGTCCACTTTCAAGACTTGAATAGCTGTCTGAGCATCCACTTGCATGGTGTCGATGATATCACGCACCTGATAAGCGATAGATTGCAAAGTCGCCTTAATAAAGTCTTCTTTAGTTGTTCCACGAGTTAAGCCAAAGACAGAACCGCGAGCGTTTTGGTTCCAGTATGGAGCACCTAGACCTGTAAATGCTGGAACGACATAAACTTCATCATTGTTGTGAGAATCACGAGCGTATTTTTCAGATTCTGGTGAATTTTCAACCATGCGAAGACCGTCACGAAGCCACTGAATGGCACTTCCTGCGATGAAGATAGAACCTTCCAAGGCATAGTAAACCTTGCCGTTAATTCCGTAACCAATCGTTGTCAAGAGGTTATTTTCAGACAACTGCATTTCTTCACCAGTATTCATGATGATGAAAGAGCCTGTTCCATAAGTATTCTTGACCATACCAGGCTCAAAGGCCAACTGTCCAAAGAGGGCTGCCTGTTGGTCACCAGCCATACCTGAGATTGGGACTTCTCCACCATAGAAATGGAATGGGGCTGTCTTACCGTAGATTTCAGAGTTAGAACGAACTTCCGGAAGCATAGCCTTAGGAATGTTGAGGATTTCCAAAATCTCATCATCCCATTTGAGTTCTTTAATGTTATAAAGCATGGTACGAGCTGCGTTTGAGTAGTCGGTCACGTGAGCCGCACCGTCAGTCAATTTCCAAACTAACCAAGTATCGATAGTACCAAAGAGCAATTCCCCTTTTTCTGCTCGCTCTTGAGCACCTTCAACATGATCCAAAATCCAACGAACCTTAGTCGCTGAGAAGTAAGCATCGATGATCAAACCAGTCTTTTCATGGAATTTTTCCACATAACCTTGGTTTTTTAGTTGCTCAGCTAAAGGGGCTGTTTGGCGAGACTGCCAAACGATAGCGTTGTAGATAGGGAGCCCTGTTTTCTTATCCCAGACAACAGTTGTTTCACGTTGGTTGGTAATTCCGATTGCTTCGATTTGACTTGGCTTGACACCACTTTCGATGAAAGCACCCGCAATAACTGACTGGACTGAGTTCCAAATTTCATTGGCATTGTGCTCTACCCAACCTGCCTGAGGGAAAATCTGGGTAAACTCTTTTTGACTCGAGCTGACCTTTTCTCCTTTTTTGTTGAAAATAATGGCACGAGAGCTTGTAGTCCCCTGGTCAATGGCCATGATGTATTTTTCTTGTGACATGTGCTGTCCTCCTGATAAAGATCTTGAGGATGTTTCCTCTTTACACTTACTAGTATACAAAATAAAGCGCTTTCTTGCTTATCAACTTTTTTTAATTTTTTAAAAAATGTGAGTAGATTGTGTGAATTTCACAAAAAAGACCTGGAACAACCAAGCCTTTTAAGTGAATAATAACTGACGAATCGCTGCCAAATCTTCCAAATCCAAGTCGTTTTTTAAATAATAAACTGGAGTCTGTTCCTTCTTATGAATCGGGTTATTGGTAACCAGCAAATCATAATGTCGAGTTCGGTCATAGGCTTCAATGGTAATAAAACGATTGTATTCCAAATACCGTTTCAAAATGGCTGCCATCCTTGAAAAGACAAGAAAACCTGATGTCAAATCCAAACCAATCCGCATATGCTGGCCACCATTTTCAGCCATATATTCAATTAACTGGAGCCATTCCCAGAGAATTTTCTTATCCAAATCCGTCCCCTGCTGAAAGGCAGGCAAGGCATGAAAAATCTCCTCTGCCGTTCCCCTAAAATCATGTTCCATCAAAAAATAAGGATGACGATTCTCTAACTGGTACTTATAGCGGTCCTGTAAGATATAGCCCTTGTAGAGATAAATTTGACCACAAAGCTGGCTGAGTTCATAGGTGACATGGTCCTCTGTGTAGTCCCCCAGCAGCTCCTCCTTCTTCATCTCTTGAATCAATTGCGTCAGCAAATCGGCTAATTGCCCTCCAAAACCAAGGATATACTCCATAGTATGAAGGGGCAAGATACGATGGGAAAGGAGAAATGAAAAGAATACCATCATCTCACCATCCTCAGTTCCTAGAGGGATATGTTGCCCAGCAAAAAAGGACGGAGCCTTTCTCAGCAAACGAAGGTAGAAAATATTGTCAAAATACCCTCGCATTTTTTCTTCTATGACTTGAAACTGACAGGCGTTAACCCGAAGGCGCTGTTGACTGATGTGAACCCAGAGAACCAAGTCCAGTTTCTGACCTGAAGACAAGCTAGCACCGCAGATTTCTTCTAAGCTGGCAATCTCCTGCTTTCTCTCTGGCTTCTGCATATGTCCTTCCCATTCCTGACTCGACCACAACTTGCGAAAAAGACAGAAATAGAAATAGCGAATCTGATGCTCCGGACCTCGCCAACGGCCATTTTGGATGGATAAGTCAAACTCTGACAAAATCTGATTTAGACTAGCTAAGTGGCGACCAAGCGTGGCCTCGCTAATCATCAATTCTTGAGCCAACTGATGAGCTAGAAACTGTTGGTGATAGAGAAGGTAAACCAAAATTTGGTACTTAATGGCATTGTCTAGAAACAAGCTCCGAATCTCTCTCCCCTTGGTAGCTGCACCAATCGACAAGCGCAGATTTTCATCTTCCAAGTGGATGGTCAGCTCTAATCCTCTTTCCAAGGCATTTTCGTTAATCAGAGAGATATACTTGGTTAAGGTCGCCTTTGAAAAACCTGTTTCTTCCATGGCTTCCTTGACTGTTGTCTGCGAATCTTGTAATAGAAAGGAAAGGATTGAAAATTGGCCAGATTCAGCCTTTTCCATCAAGTCTCCTAAATACATTTGTTACCCCTTTCATTTTCTTCCTTTAGAATAACACAAAACTTAAAAATGATGAAATAATCTGTTTCTCTTTTTATTTTCATGCTGATTTCCTGGTCCATTATCCTAAAAATCAGCAAACACACGGCTCCCCCTTTGGGCATTTTTATGCTAAAATAGTAGCTATGGATAAAATTATTAAAACTATATCAGAAAGTGGAGCCTTTCGTGCTTTTGTCCTTGACAGCACGGAAACCGTCCGCACTGCTCAAGAAAAACACCAAACCCAAGCTAGCTCAACTGTAGCACTTGGTCGAACTCTTATCGCCAGCCAGATTCTCGCAGCCAATGAAAAAGGAAATACAAAACTTACAGTTAAGGTGCTGGGATCTAGCTCTCTAGGTGCTATCATCACCGTCGCTGATACCAAGGGGAATGTCAAAGGCTATGTTCAAAATCCTGGCGTTGACATCAAAAAGACTGCAACTGGTGAAGTTCTAGTTGGACCTTTTGTCGGAAATGGTCAATTTCTCGTTATCACAGACTACGGTACTGGAAACCCTTACAACTCTATGACTCCTCTCATCTCTGGAGAAATCGGTGAAGACCTTGCCTTTTACCTGACTGAAAGCCAACAGACCCCTTCTGCAGTCGGCCTCAATGTCCTTTTAGACGAAGAAGACAAGGTCAAGGTTGCAGGTGGTTTCCTAGTCCAAGTCTTACCAGGAGCCAAGGAAGAAGAGATTGCTCGCTTTGAAAAACGCATCCAAGAAATGCCAGCTATCTCGACTCTTCTAGAGAGTGAAGACCATATTGAAGCCCTCCTCAAGGCTATCTACGGCGACGAGGCCTACAAGCGTCTTTCTGAAGAAGAAATCCGTTTCCAATGTGACTGTAGCCATGAGCGCTTTATGAACGCTCTTGCTAGCCTTCCAAGCTCAGACTTGCAGGAAATGAAAGAGGAAGACCACGGAGCAGAAATCACTTGTCAATTCTGCCAAACTACTTACAACTTTGATGAAAACGACCTGGAGGAACTCATTCGTGACAAATCTTAATACACCTTTTATGATTGGCAATGTTGAGATTCCCAATCGTACCGTTTTAGCACCCATGGCTGGCGTGACCAACTCAGCCTTTCGTACTATCGCAAAAGAGCTTGGAGCTGGACTCGTTGTAATGGAAATGGTCTCTGACAAGGGAATCCAATACAACAATGAAAAAACCCTGCACATGCTTCATATCGATGAAGGTGAAAACCCTGTTTCTATCCAACTTTTTGGTAGTGATGAAGACAGCCTAGCGCGCGCAGCAGAATTCATCCAAGAAAATACCAAGACCGATATAGTCGATATCAACATGGGCTGCCCAGTTAACAAAATCGTGAAAAACGAAGCTGGCGCTATGTGGCTCAAGGATCCAGACAAGATTTACTCTATCATCAACAAGGTTCAGTCTGTCCTTGATATTCCCCTCACCGTCAAGATGCGTACCGGCTGGGCCGACCCATCTCTGGCAGTAGAAAATGCCCTCGCTGCTGAGGCAGCAGGTGTTTCTGCCCTCGCTATGCATGGCCGTACCCGTGAGCAAATGTATACAGGTCACGCAGACCTTGAGACCTTGCACGACGTAGCTCAAGCTCTGACCAAGATTCCCTTCATCGCCAACGGTGACATCCGTACAGTTCAAGAAGCCAAGCAACGCATCGAAGAAGTCGGTGCTGATGCAGTTATGATTGGCCGCGCTGCCATGGGAAATCCTTACCTCTTCAACCAAATCAATCATTACTTTGAAACAGGAGAAATCCTACCTGATTTGACCTTTGAAGACAAGATGAAAATCGCCTACGAACACTTGAAACGCTTGATTAACCTCAAAGGGGAAAACGTCGCAGTTCGTGAATTCCGTGGCCTCGCTCCTCACTACCTTCGTGGAACATCTGGCGCAGCTAAACTCCGTGGAGCCATTTCACAAGCTAGCACCCTAGCAGAGATTGAAGCCCTCTTGCAATTGGAGAAAGCTTAAAATGGTTCATACTGCTCTACTGGTTATCGATATGCAAAAAGCATTTGATAGACCTATCTGGGGAGAACGAAATAACCCTCAAGCTGAACTTCAAGCATTGAGGATACTGGCATACTTTCGTAAACACGCTCTTCCAGTCTTACACGTTCAACACATATCTGACAATCCCCAATCACAATTTCACAACAAACAAAATCAGGTGTTTAAAACTGGCTTTGAACCGGTTACCTCAGAACCTGTCTTTCAAAAAACGGTTAATAGCGCCTTTATTGGAACAAATCTTGAAACCTATTTACGAAAAAATCAGATTGGTCATTTAGTCCTTGTTGGTTTGACCCTGCCTCATTGTGTATCTACTACGACACGAATGGCAGCAAATCTTGGTTTTGAAGTCACTTTACTAGCAGATGCTACTGCCAGTTTTACCCTATCTAACAAAAACGGTCAGTCCATCTCTCCTGAGACTATCCATGAGATTAATCTCCTTTCTCTACAAGATGAGTTTGCTCAAATTCTTACTACAGAAGAATTTTTAACCCAAGTACAAGTATAAAAGAATCCGTCAACTCTTATTTGAGCTGACGGATTTTGAATACAGTAATGTAGTGAACCAATACACAAATAGGTAAATTTGGACCTTAGAACTGATGATTAACAATTATTCATAAATGTCTATAGATTCCCTCAGAACTGACCATACTAGTCTACCCCCTTTAGAGCACTAATCATATCAATCTTTCTCATACGAAGACTAATAAAATAAGCAGTCCCTAAAGATGTAAACCAAACCAATAACGTAGCAGAAGCAAGGACATACATACTGACATAAGCGGTATACTCAATTCGAATTGTCGAAAATGTTGCTACATATTCTTTCAAAAACCATATTCCTAAAGGAATTCCTGCTAGCCACCCAATAAAGGTAGTCAGTATAGTCTCAAAAAGAGTCACCATCTGTAGATATTGATTAGAAAATCCTAATACTTGCAATGTAGCATAGTCTCTCATTCTCTCTACAAAGTTTAAAGAACCCAGATTATAGAGAACAATAATAACAAGTAATAAGGCAAAGCCAATAATCATTAGAAATACACTCATCAAACTAGATACAAAATCATAGGCATTTTTTTCTTGGCTCCCTTTTTCAATGACAGATAGAACACCTTTGTCTTGCTTAATAGTATCTTCGTCCACCTCCGGCCCAACTAATAAAGTATGTGGAGTAAAATCTCCCCCTGCTTTTTCAAAGACTCTAGCATGAAGATAGGCCCCTTGATTGGTTTCACTTGTGACAATCCCTTTTACTTCAAACTTGTAAGTATGACCATCTTGATAGGGAGTCACATTTAAAAAATCTCCGACTTTAATACCTGCTAAACGGGCAAATGATCTAGTTACATACAAACCATCATCTTTCAAAGAATCCGCACTCTCTGTTTTTGCTTGGATCATATCTCCATCATCAAATATAATCAATAAACGATTGTAGCCATCATCTGGATTAAAATGTGCCTGTGAAATTTGTACACCTTGCCCACCATATCTAGACTTAGAAGATGTATAATCAGCTACGGTCAGTCGTTTTGAATAAGAAAAATCTTCATTGTATGCCTTATCAACAAGATGATTCATGGACACAGGCATACCAATTCCAGCAATCAGTAACATCATACTTCCTGCAACTCCCACGATTCCCATCAAAACTCGAATACGATTAAACGAGGCATCACGAATTGCCCATCTAGAAGGATAAGAAATTCGTTGCCAGATAGAGGAAAATCTTTCCACAAAAACAGATTTAGCAACTTTTTCTTTACCTCTTAAAAATATTGCTGGTAAGCCTCTAGCTGACTCTCTAGAAGCTAAATAGGCAGCTAAAACACAAATAATAATGACCACAATACCAACGACTATTGATGAAGATGAATAAGAGATTTGCCAATTTGGAAGTGTAAACATTGACTTTTGAGTTTCTAGTACAAACCATGACATCAAGGGAGAAATAGCAAAGCCTGCGAAACTTCCTAATAAACTTACTACTAAGCCAAATAAAATATAATGTAAACTGATAGCCTGATTTGAAAAGCCTAGAGCCTTTAATACAGCAATCTCTTTTGTTTGGCCATCAATCAAACGCTGAATGGTTGTAAACATAGCCAAAATAGCTAACAAAATAAAGATAAAAGAAAATAAGTAAGATAAGTTTCTAATTTGCCCAACTCGATCGGTAGCTTCTGATATTTCAGTTAAACTTTTTTGATCTTGATAAGAAACTAAATCGCCCCCAAAAATAGACTCTAAATCTCCTCGCAAATCTACCTTAGAACCATAAATTTCTAAGACATTATCTGACGATAAACCCAGAATTCCTTTTGCAATTTCATTATCTGCAATATAACCATAGGCATCATTGTCAGGATTTGGAGCGATATATTCCATGCTACCTGTGAAATAAATCTTATCTGTGGCCTGAACAAATCCTACAATTTCTAAATCTATCTGTTTCCCCCTTGATGAAATAGAAATTGAATCTCCAATCTGTAAATGATTCTTCTTCGCATAATTCCCATCAATCCAAATCGAATCTTGTTTTCCTTCAGAAAAAGAACTTCCTTCTGTTACTGTAACCAGTTGATTATCTGTAATCGTTTCAAGATTGATTCGTCCGTCAGTCTTGTCTAAACGAACAATATTAGCAAATCCTTTCTTTTTACTGATAACTTTTTCAACAGAAGATAATAGTTCAACCTGCTTAATTTTTGATTCATCAATTTGTCTCGCTTGAACCCAAACAACAGGAAGTTCAGATTGTTTCAAATAACTCTCTAGACTCTTTTCAAGTCCATGCCAAGCTCCTTGTAGCCCTACAAAGATTAATACACTTAATAGAGACATCAGAAAAACAGAGAAAAATTGTTGCCAATTTTGCCGAAGATCTCTTAATAATTTTATATGAAGATACCTCATCCCAGCACCTCTTCATTATTCTCTATTTTTTCAATACTTCCATCTTTCAAATATATAACTCGATCTGCAAATTTAGCAAACTCTCTATTATGTGTAACCATTACAACTGCAGCATTCCCATTTCTAGAAACTTCCTTCAATAAAGTTAAAATACTATCACCTGTCTTTGAATCTAACGCTCCTGTAGGTTCATCACACAATAATAGACTAGGTTCTTTAGCCAATGCCCTTGCAATTGATACACGTTGCATTTCACCTCCAGAAAGTTGATTAGGAAAATTATTTTTTCTATGAAGTAAACCAACTTGATCTAAATACATATCAATTTCTTTATTGTTTTTCACTAAATTTGCTGCAATACCTATATTCTCCTTGGCTGTTAAACTTGGAACTAAGTTATAAAATTGAAAAACAAAACCAATTTTATCTTTTCGATAAGCAGATAATTCCTTGTCCGTAAACTTTGTTACTAGTTCCTCATCAAATATAAAGGTTCCTGATGTCGCACGATCCATCCCACCAAGTAAATTTAGTAACGTACTTTTCCCTGAACCTGATGGACCTAAAATAACTGTAAATTTCCCTTTCTCAATAGAAAAACTAACTTGATCTAAAGCACGAACTTCTTGCTCTCCTACCTTATAAATCTTACTAATATTTTGAAACTGAATCATACATACTCCTAATATCTTGTCATAAATTTTATTTTTTCCTTTAATGTAGGCTCTTCATACTGTTCTATGATACGTTTAGATACTGCTTCCCTGTTTTCTCGTATAACCTTTTCAGCTAAGGAAATAGCCTCATCTACTGAAACAACTATTGGCAACTCATAATGTTGAATGATCTGATTTAACCGTTCTTTCTGACTACCTTTGACACAATAAGGTGTCAGACCCAAATTCCTATAAGCTTCATATAATTCCTCATCTGATAAATTTCGATACTCTTCAGATACTGGTCTATGCCCATCTGGATCCATTGCAAACTCTACTGGTAAATGAACAACATCTGTATACCACAGTTTCGCATGATTCTTAGAGACAACCCCATAAGCAGTCAAATATTTTTTGAAAAATCGTCGACCCGGAATACCTAAAATAGATTTCATCAATCGATGAATGAATGCTGATCCTGGATTAATTCCTACCCTCATTCGAACAGTACCGTAAATCCATTCATTCAATACTGAACCATCTGATAGAAAACTTCCATGTTCCTTGTATAAAATTCCTTCTGTACGAATTCTCTCCTCAAAACGCTTTAGCCCTAGTGCCATTAATTCAGTTGATGACATATCCTGAAATCTTCTGCCAGGATATAAATCTGTCAAAATTTCCCTCGCAGACAAAGCGTCGATTAAGGGAAGTCCCGTTGCAATCGAAAGAGCTGTAGCAGTTGTTGTCTTACCTGTAGAATAAGTTCCCGATATGACTAACCTTAATTCTCTATTTCCCATCACTGTCCCCCTCCATCAGGTAATTTTTGAGCTATTTTACTTTTAAAGACTACCTTATGATCTATATCATATCCTGACATTTCGTAGACTTTCCAATGTTCTTCTCTAATTTTTAACAATCTATTTTTTTGAAACACTACCACTAAGCTCTACTACTCCGTTCAAAATTGGTGAATTCAAGTCTGCACTCACTTGCTTCATCCACATGGTATTGCTCTCTTCTCGAGATATCTCTTCTATATGGTAGGCTAACATCTCTGCCATTTGAGAAAAAATAATCAGAAGCTCTAACAAACTATAATAATTCTTTTCTAGACTACCTACACCACTATATTCAATATCTTTGATTAATACTTGCTCTGCTTTACAAGATATACTACTATCTGAAAACTCAACATCGTATATATCATGTTGTCTATCTCTTAAATGCGTTGATAAAAAATCTCTACCTTGTTCTCCTATAGCAGCTACATTTTCCATACATTCTAATAATTGATATCCTAAACAAACTTTCATATCCATTACCAAGCAATCAAATTCAATCACTTGGTTCGTCATTTTGAAATTTTGTAATTCTAATTTTAAATTTACCAATTCTTCTATAGCTTTTATCCCTGACTTTATCTCAAAATGGCTTAACCTATACTGATTTAATCTCACTCCCATTCTTTTCAGTATTTCACTTCCAAATAAATGAGCTAATACTATTCCATCTAATGTACTCAGGTGTTGCTGTATGATTTCAGATTGTTTACTAGACCACAAACCTTCTTGATGAAGAGACCCAACTCCTTCTAAAATATTTTTCAACTTAACTTCATAAGTCGTCTTCTTATGCCCTCTGCCAAAATAACGATTTTTATTGTCTCCAAGTAAATAATCTACTGTTAGCATATACTTCTCCAATCTTTTAAACTGACTCTATCTTAAACAAAAAAAGACAAGAAAGAATCCGTAATTTACGAAAACCTTCTTGCCTTTTTAGTATAAAATTATAAAGATACTAGATTTAATCGAATAGCCTCACGTACAGCTCCAACTCTACTCGTCACTCCCAACTTTGAACAAATATTTGAAACATGGGTATCCACTGTTCTCCTGCTGACAAATAAACTATTTGCTATCTTTTCATTAGAATATTCTTTTACAATCAGTTCCAATACACTTAACTCCGTATCTGTCAATAGATTATTTTCTTGCTTTTCTAACAAACCATCTGGAATAACGTGATTTCCCTTATAAACAGCATAAATTGCACTTTTAACATCCAAATAAGAACTTTCTTTGGGTAAAAAAGCTTGAATCCCAAAATCCATCGCTCTCTTATGTAACAAAGTGTCATAAAATCCTGATAAAAGAACTATCTTGGGAACTGTATTCAGAAATCTATTTATTTGACTAATAACATCAAATGCCGTTACTCCTTTCAACATAAAATCCATAACTAGCACATCTACCTTTTCATTCTTAAGACAGAGAAGTAAATCTGCTACTTCTGTATAGGAACCAACAATTTTAAAATCATCTTCCTTTAAAAAATAGTTCTCCAATCCTTGTAATACTAAACTGTGATCATCAATCAAAACCAAACGAATCATTTTTCTTCCCTTCTATAGGTATCCGTATCTTCACACTTGTAGGTTCTATATTTATCTGAACAGTTCCCCCCAATAAATGAACCTTCTCTACAATTCTATTTAAACCAAAATGATGTTCATTAGACTGATAGTTTCCCTTAAAAATACCATCATCTATAACTTCAATTGATAAAATCTTTTCTTTTGTAGATAAATCTACAGTAATTTCTCTAGCATTCCCATGAAGAATACTATTATTTACTAGTTCTTTAACTGTCCTTAATACAAACGTGCCCACTTTATCGTTAACTTTTTCTTCATCTATTGAAAAAGTTGTCATAATCGAAACAGTTTCCATCTTCATGAATTGGTTTAATATGCTAGTAATAGATTCTTTCAACCCTAATTCATGCACCATTAAAGGATAGATATTGGAACATAAATCTCTTAATTCAAAAACAATATCATCCAACATCTCTAATAAAGCTCCCCTATTAATGTGTTCACTAATTTCTAACTGCTTTTTATAATAAATAACCTTCTGAATTGTAGTATCATGTATAAACGTTGCAATTTCTTCCCTCTCTAATTCAGTAGCTACAAAAGTATGAAAACTACTAAAGATTCCCTCCATTTTATGGCTAATCAACATCATTTTCCTTATTTCAGGTAACAAAGCTAGCGAAAAAAGAAAAGTGTAAAGAACGAAAAAAATTGGAGAAAATTCTCTTAATAACAGACTAAAAAGAATAATTAGACTAGTAAAAAAAACGGAAAATATCAAGTTATATATGAATGGATTCCACTTCCAAGCAACATATATCATTCGCTCTAGTATCAAGTTATTCACAATAGAGAACAAAATAAGCAACAATAGAGGAATACTATAAATAAACGAAACTTCCTTACCAATCGGAAAAATATATCCAAAAAATAGAGGAAATAAGGCCAGAACTGCTAAAAATAAGGTATGAATTGGCAGCATTTCTCTTCTCTGATAGTAATTTATAAGCATCTTTAACAGTAGGATAACTAAAAAGAAAAATACTAAATAAAATACTCCCCTAGAAAAAAAGATGGTTAAAAAATCAATGGGCTGTATAAGATTATAAACATACAAAAGTTGAGTTATGAGTGAATAGCTCAGTATAATACGAGAAAAGTTAGAAATGGTTGAACCTTTTATCTTTAAGACTAACACTCTAATGAAGATATCCATGAATAATGGAAATAAAGTCAAGTATGAAATTAATAGACTACGACCAAATACATCTCCTATACTTGATGGAATAATCGATAATAACATCAGACTAGTATAAATAATAAAATAAAAATATCGTTTCCCAGTTTTTCCTCTACTTCTGCCTTTTATGTATAATCGAAATAACAGTAGAATCAGAAAAGCAATGATTGATAAAACAAGAAAGATAATTTGGCTTGATTTCCCAGATTCTATTATTAAAGTCTTTGAAATGCCTCTATCTAACACTGTCACAGAATGAAGCGGTTCAACAATTAAAAATCGAGATAATGAGAAATTACTATCTGGACTCTGACCGTCTATTTGTATAATCGATGCCCCTATTATCTCTTGATGATTTGCAAAGCTTCCCAGATTATGGACTTGTCTAACTATCCACTCATTATCATGTTTATCTACGGTGATTCCACTGTACGTTCGGTTAAAAATTGAAAACAAAAAATAAAGAAAGAAAATAAATAACAAAACCAAAGAAAATCGAAACATTTTTGACTTCATTGTTTGTAACACTCCACATTTCACTTGATATTGATGTTTATTCTACCATTTTTTCATTCAATAAGACAGGTTTTATAGTTAAATTTATTCTTTTTTCTTTCGAGATATAACTGATACAATCTTCTGGTAGGTGAAATCCTACCTGATTTGACTTT
This sequence comes from Streptococcus mitis, assembly GCF_047464965.1. Lineage (GTDB taxonomy): Bacteria > Bacillota > Bacilli > Lactobacillales > Streptococcaceae > Streptococcus > Streptococcus mitis_DU. The sequence continues at coordinate 65,049 of NZ_JASHAT010000001.1, read as the reverse complement.
TGAAGACAAGATGAAAACCGCCTACGAGCACTTGAAACGCTTGATTAACCTCAAAGAGGAAAACGTAGTAGTTCGTGAATTCCGTGGCCTCGCTCCTCACTACCTCCGTGGAACATCTGGCGCTGCCAAACTCCGTGGAGCCATTTCACAAGCTAGCACTCTGGCAGAGATTGAAGCTCTCTTGCAGTTGCATAAGGCTTAATAGATTAAAACCCGTAACTCTCTTAAAGTTGACGGGTTTTTGATTGTAAAAATTCAAATACTGAGCGCTATTATTGATTCAAAGCAACACTGGAAACCTTGCCATCCGCTCCTGTTGTAATTTGGATGACTTTCCCTCCACCGATTTTGGCATTATACTTGCCATCATCAAGAGTATAAGAATAACCTCTAATAGAGTAGTTTTCTTTCTTTCCATCAGCAGATTCTACTGTGAATTGACCACCTGATGAAACTGTGATGGTTTCGCCATTGGCTCCCTTCCAATTGCCCGCTGCAGCTGAGAAATCACCATCTACCATGGTTAAAACACCCTTGTAGCGTTTATTTTGTTCTGCTTGTTTGTCTTGAAGTTTGCGGTCAGTTGTAGGATCATAGCTTGATTGATTAGACTGGGCTTGAGAAGCCTGTTGAGTTGAAGGAGTCTGAGCAGGAGTTTGTTGACTAGCCACCTGTTGATTAGCCACTTCTTGACCTTGTCTTTGCTCTGGTGTAGGTGCCGCTTGTGATGGTGTTGCAGTTGCTGAAGATTGATCAGTAGATGCCTTAGCCTTTTCAGATGCAGCTGAACTTGAGGACTTCTGAGTCTTGCTTTCTTTGCTAGCAGAAGCTGCTTTAGAACTTGATGATTGGCTTGTCTTAGCAGAACTGCTTGCTTGAGTTGTTTCCTTTTTATTCCCACAAGCTCCTAACAGCAAGGTAGAGGCCAATACAGTTGCTGCCATCAATTTGATATAGGTTTTCTTTTTCATTTTTCTACTCCTTTGTAATGTTTTAGAAATATAAAGAAATCTTTTTGTAATATAATTGTAACATCGGGATTTAAATATGTCAACAATTTATCTAAACTATTTTAAAAATCTTAAATACTTTAGATACATTTACTCCCCCTACTCTTCTATTCGTAATAAAATAGAAAAGCAGGAGATTTTCCTATTAAAAATTTGAATTTGTTTTTGTGTAATCGCTTGCACCTTTAAGTACAAAGGAATATAATAACATTGAAATAGAATATAGGAGGTGCACTCTTATGCTAAATAAGTATTATAAGTATCTTCCTTGGTTGATTTTGGGAGCAATTGGCTCTTATCAATCAGCCGCTTACTATGCGCGAACTGCATTTGATGTGTTTTATCTGACTACAATCTTTTTGATTGTTTATATCGCTTTGTTATTTTTACATGAGAACTATCTCAAGTATCGATACAAGGACTTCTTTACTCACCTGTTGAGTAATTCTAAGAAAGATAGCCATCCCTAAAAACAGTCGCAACAGCAAAACCATTTCATGATGGTACATAAAGAGGTCGGGAACTTTGTCCCGGCCTCGTTTTTTATTTCAGTCGATAGGTTTTTCTTGGTTTCTTTTTAGGTACTCGTTTGAGCCCGACCTCTTCTACGTACTCGCCATATTTTACGAGAAAGTTATTGCTGACGATTGGACGACCGGGGTTGATGAGATTGACCAGTTCAGTCCCTTCGTAGACAGTGAACTCCTCCTCTAGCAGATAGAGGAAGGTTGGGTTCCAGTCTAGACGGCCTTGGATTCGTTTGATGGATTCTTGGATAATGGCATAATGGTCAAAAGCGAAGGCTTGATCCTCCAACTCTACTCCCTTTGAGAAGCACTTGCCTGTCTGAAAATCGACATCTACAAAAACCACATCCTTGGCATCGTCTCCTGCTTGAACAAGTTCTAATGCACGACTAGGCAAATAAACCAAGTGGGCAATGGTCACTGTCCAGCCCCGTGGGTCACGGCCGGGAGTCGATACGGTCATCAATTGCTCGATTTTTTCCAAAGGAAGATCGAGATTGACTTCTTCTCTCACCTCACGCTGACAGGCATGCGCAGCATCTTCGCCCTTGTCCATAAATCCTCCAACCAGAGCCAAACAATTTTGATAAGGGTGAGCCTTGCGACGAATTAATAAGAGCTTGATCTTTCCTTCGACAAAGCAGTAGGCTACCATATCCACCGTCACACTTGGTTTTTCGTATTGAGGGAGTTCCTGCTTGTAGTACCAATCTAAAAACTCTTCCTGACTGGCATGAATTTCAAAATATTCTTTTTCCGTCATCCCTTCTGGAATCTTTATGTCCGTCATTTTATGCCTCCTTACGAACTGCCTTGGTCCATTGGTACCAACCTACTAGACTATTGAGAGTGTAAACCCAGTACATCCCTTGGATGTGGATATTTTCACCCCACCAGAGATAAATACTAAAGAGATTGGTTGCAATCCAGAAAATCCATTGCTCACGGTAGAGACGTGTCATCAAGAGCTGACCAACACCATTGGTCGCATCGGTAACACTATCACGGAAAGGGCGAGCACAGATAATTTCTTAGCTTCAAAGTGAGATTCTTCTACTTTTCCTTGGTCATTGATACGATTGGACAGCCAAGCATAGAGACCAATCGGCTGCATGACAAAGAAGTAAACGGTCGTCAAAACTTCGCCATAAAAAGTTGCATTCATGGCCAAAATCAAATAGATAGCAGAGTTAATGGCCCCAAAGAGATAATTGCTTGCACGCCCTTCTGCTACCAAGATAACACAGACAATTCCAGTCCAAGAGGCAAACAAGCTCATCCAGTCATGACTTTCTGTATTTTGCGTGAATTCCAAGATCAAAGGAACACTTGACAGGACGATGAGATACAACCACTGGAAGAGGCTACGGCCGACAAAGAGATCTTTCCAGAGCAGGTTCATGATTCCTGCAAAACCAATCTTGCGGGCTTCCGCATGGACGTTTTTAAAGTTCTCGATAAATTGTGTGATTTTTTCAGTTAGTTTTTTCATATTTTTCTCCTAATCTGCTTGGTAAATGGCATCAATAGCCACTTTTGCTGCTTCATAATTGCCTAGGTAATCCTCAGCTAGATAAACTAGTGGAATGTTTGCTAAGTAGCGCTCCCTCATCTGGTCCAAATGCTGGGAAAAACTATGACGAATATGGTCTTCTGCCATAGTCATATCTCTAAATCCGTCATTGACATAGGAGCCGACAGGCTGCACAAAGAGAATCAAGTCCCATTTTTCCTTAGCTAAGATTGAGGCAAAGAGATTATCAAAAGTCTCTCCTGATAAATCCCCTTGGTCCTCAGTCTCCATGTAATAATCATAGTAGCCCTTGGTTACTAAGGAGTTGGTATCAGCTATCACCAGTCCCCTATTGGCATTACTGTCAATTAACTTAGAGGTCTGGTCATACTGCCCCAACAGGAGATAATAATAATCCTTTGGAGTCAATTCATCGTCGCGGACATTGTTTTTGATCTGGTACTCACGTGCGTATTCCAAGCTGACTGGTGCATCGTAATACCTAGCCAAATCCTTGGCTAGAGTGGTCTTCCCATTGCTGGCACTTCCCATAATCAACACTTTCTTTGTAAACTGACGTCGGAAGGGTTGAGCAATATATTTCCAATATTTGCTTGGATTTTCTCGAATCATAGTCGCTGAGATACCAAACTTTCTTTCTTGCAAGACAGTCTCAAAGCCACGATTTGATAATTCTTGCTGGTAGTCTGCTTCTCCCACAAAGAAAATTAGTTCTTGCTGGGTTTCATCATAGGAAATCTCCGCTAACATTTGGTCCAACCACTCCTGCCAGCCCATAGGGTAACGGGGAAGCTTGCTCTCGTCTAACTTGCAGACAGAGGTCAACTCGTCATCACGAAAGGCCTCTCGGATATAGCGGAATCTTTTTTGAAGCGTTAAGCCTACCTGCTCCCCTCGGTCTCCCTCGTAGCCTGAAACGACAACCCAGACCTGGTCACACTGCCGCTTCGCTCGCTGAATCAGATCGATATGTCCTTGATGAAGTGGAGCAAAGGTTCCAAATACCACTGCTGTTTTCTTTTTCATAAATGCATTGCCTTTTTATAATTTTTGATATTTTTATTATCTATGTTTTTTATTATAAACTATATTTTTGTTTTGTCAATAGTTTTTTATTGTTTTTTATAAAAAAGTAGCAAAAAAGAGAATCAAGATTGCTCCTGATTCTCCATTTTTATGCAATATCAAATTTTAACTGGCCTGCTTTAACACCAATCTTAAGTGTGCTGCCTGCCACCAAATCTCCCTTAAGAAGAAGTTCTGCCAACTTGTCTTCCACTTCTGTTTGCAGGGTTCTGCGAAGTGGACGAGCTCCCATCTCTGGGTCATATCCTTGATTTGCCAACAATTTCAGTGCGGAAGCTTGTAATTTCAAGTCAATGCCTTTTTCAGCCAAACTTGCCACTAAAGGTTTGACCATAATCTTCACTACTTCCTGCATATGGTCGCTAGACAGGCTATGGAAGACCACCTTTTCATCAATACGGTTGATGAACTCCGGTCTATAAGCTTTTTTCAGCTCTTCAAACATGCGTTTTTCCATATTTTCTTGATCAAAACGAATGTCCTTAGCCCCAAAACCGACGGTCTTGTCATCCCGAAGGGCTGTCGCACCAAGATTTGACGTCATAATGATAATGGTATTTGAAAAATCAACCTTGCGTCCCTTGCTATCGGTCAGGACACCATCATCCAAAACCTGCAAGAGAACATTAAAGATGTCTGGGTGGGCCTTCTCTACCTCGTCAAAGAGGAGAACAGAGTATGGTTTGTTGCGAACCTTCTCGGTCAACTCCCCACCTTCTTCATAACCTACATAGCCCGGAGGAGCTCCGTTGAGACGGCTAGCTGCGAATTTCTCCATATACTCACTCATATCAAAGCGGATAAGGGCTGATTCGTCGTCAAAGAGGACTTCTGCCAGAGCCTTAGCCAATTCGGTCTTACCGACACCCGTGGGTCCTAGGAACATAAAGGAACCAATTGGACGCTTGTGACTGCGAATCCCTGACTGGTTGCGGCGAATCGCACGGCTAATACTTGAAACAGCTTGATCTTGACCGATGACACGTTTGTGCAGTTCAGCTTCCAGATTCAGGTATTTCTTGGCATCAGTCTGAGTCAGTTTTTGGACTGGAATACCTGACAAGCGACTCAAGGTGGTCAAAATATCAGACTCTGTCACCAAATCTTTATAGACAGGCACTTCCTCTTCTTTTACGATTAGCTGAGCTGCCTGTTTCCACTTACCATCCATCAAGGCCTTGTCAGCTGGACTCAAACCTGAATCGTCTGCTTTTACATGCTTAACCTTATTTTGCACTGTTGCTGCTGCTTCATCTAAGAGGTCGATAGCAGAGTCTGGCAAGTGACGACTAGTCAAGTAACGATGCGCCATCTTGACTGCTGTTTCAACCGCTTCATCTGTGATTTGCACACGGTGATGTTTCTCATAAGTCGCCTTCAAGCCTTGCAAAATGGTCATGCTGTCTGCAACACTTGGCTCTTCAATCGTCACTTTGGCGAAACGACGAGAAAGGGCTGCGTCTTTTTCGATGTGTTTTTGGTACTCTTCCTGAGTGGTGGCACCAACCGTTCTCAAAGTTCCTCGCGCCAAGGCTGGCTTCAAGATATTGGCCGCATCCAGAGTTGAATCAATCCCGCTCCCAGAACCCATGATGGTATGGAGCTCATCAATAAAGAGGATGACTTGACCATCTTCTTCAATATCCTTGATGATATTGTTCATGCGTTCTTCAAAGTCACCACGGAAACGTGTCCCTGCAACAACATTCATCAAATCAAGCTCTAACACGCGCATCTTAGCCATTTCCGCAGGCACATCACCACTAGCAATCCGCTGGGCAAGACCAAGCGCCAGAGCTGTTTTCCCGACACCAGCATCCCCAACCAAGACAGGATTATTCTTGGTCTTCCGACTCAAAATTTGAATCATACGCGAGATTTCCTTGTCCCGACCGATGACTGGTTCTAACTTGCCAGAACGCGCTTGCTCTGTCAAATCATGCGTATAGTCCTCGAGACCACCACTCGGAGTCTGGGGCATGCCCATCATATTAGCCATAGAATTTTGCTTGTCAGCTACTGTACGATGACGTTGGCGTAAAGCCTTGAGGTTTTCACGAGTCCAACCTGCACGTTCTTCTAGATTTCGACGTAGGGCAGCAATCTTGACCTGATCTTTCTTGTCTTCATAAGAAAAACCTGCCCTCTCCAAGATACGAGTCGCCAAGGCATTTCCATCATGCAAAATCGCATAAAGGACATGCTCTGTCCCTAACACCTTAGCATGGACCACTGACGCTACATACTCTGCTTCATCAAAAAGAACCTGCAAACGATGGGAGAACGGCAATTCCGTAAAGGTTTCATCCTGGCTATAGTCCGTTTCAGTCAGTTCCAAAGCGACTTCTTCTAAACGGTCCATCTCATATGGATAATCATTTAAAGTTGCCCCTGCCACACTATAACTGTGATTGGACATGGCAATCAACAAGTGCCAAGACTCTAGATAACGAGATCCAAAATGGCCAGCCACCATGTAGGCACTTTCGATACATTCATTCAATGCTTTTGAATAGTTCATCTTACTTCCCTTTTCTATCTACCTCTTGTATGACCTGTCGTAGCATATTGGCACGAACAACAGGAGCTTCTTCTCCTAGAACGCGATCCAAAGCTACTGCTACCAGCAAATTCATCTCCTGCTTGGTCATCAATTCCTGCTCAACCAAAAGCTGTAGAATATCCTCATAAATTTCTTGACTGACCCGCTCACCAATTGAGTAAAGCAGCTCCCTGAGCATTTCATGATGACTAGAAAACTCAATCCGTCCTATACGAATGTAGCCTCCTCCACCACGCTTACTTTCAACCAAGTATCCTCTACTTTCCGTAAAGCGTGTCTTGATCACGTAGTTAATCTGACTGGGAACAACCTGAAAAGTATCTGCCAACTGACTCCGTTGCAATTCTACAATTCCAGATTGATCTAAAATCGCCTTGATGTAGGCCTCAATATGATCCGATGTATTTTTAAATCTCATTACAAACCCACCTCTCTCTTTAAACCTTGACTATCTTTGACTATTATACCGAAATTTTCTCATTTTTAAAAGAAAAAGGGCGCTGGTAAAGGATAATCTTCACCAACTCCCTATTTTTCTACTTATCTAAGCCTAATTCTACCAAAATTTGACGTTTATAGGCAATCTTTTGGACTTCTTTGTCCTCATCTTCAGACCAATCTAGTTTAATTTCTGAAACAATCTGCCCAGGACGATTTTTCAAGATATAGATGCGGTCGCTGAGACTGAGGGCCTCCTCGATACTATGCGTGATGATCAAGGTTGTTAGCTGCAACTGCTTGTGAATCTCAAGGTACCAAGCGTGGAGTTCCATCTTGGTCATCTCATCCAAGGCGCTAAAAGCCTCATCCAAGAGAAAGAGCTTGTGCCCGAAAAGGTAAGTCCGGAGTAAGGCTACACGCTGGCGCATCCCACCACTGAGTTCATGAGGGTATTTATCTCTTACAGCTGTCAACTGGAAGGTCGCAAGAATTTCATCTGCGCGAGCAATAGCTTCTGCCTTATCCACCTTTTGAATCAAGAGGGGCAGAATGATATTACCAAGCACCGTCTTGTGCTCCAAGAGCAGATCCTTTTGTAACATATAACTCACGCGCCCCTTGGGATTTTCTTCACCATCAAGGACAATTCTCCCTGACTGAACTTCTAAAATCCCCGCAATTAAGTTGAAAAGCGTAGTCTTACCAACACCACTTGGGCCTAGGATAGAAACCACTTCACCTGAAGTCACTTTCAGATTGATATCCTCTAAAATCCTATCTTGTCCGTAGGCATAACTGACGTGTTCTAGTCTTATTTCTGTCATTATTTCACAAATTCGTTGGTGAAGCCTTTGTCTGTCAAGTCTTCTTTAAGGATACCATTTTCTTTATCCCATTTGTAGAAGGCATTCCAGCGAGCTGCATCAAATTGCCCCCATTTTTCCTTGTCGCTTGCGTATTCTTTTGACAAGTATTTTTGAGATTCGATGACAAAGTCACGTTTTTCCTTGAGTTCAGGTGCATTTTTGATGAGGATATCAGCTGCTTCCTCTGGATGCTCCATAGCATATTGGTATCCTTTTTTGATAGCTTGGATGACTTTACGTGCTTCTTCTTTGTTGTCTTTGAGGTAGTCGTTGTTAGCAATGATGACTGGTGAGTAATAGTCAAATTCTTTAACGTAGTCTTTCAAGTACATGAAATTAGCATCTACACCTTGAGATTTAGCAAGGATACCATCCCAACCGTAGTAGATCCATGCAGTATCAAAGACACCGTTGGCAATCGGTGTGATTGAGTTTGAGTCGTTATTTGGTACTTTTTCTACCTTCTCAAAGTCCCCACCTTGTGATTCTACCAAGGTTTTCAACATAGCAAGTTCAGTTGGGTCATTCCATGTCCCGTATTTTTTACCAACCAAGTCCTTTGGACTGCTTACATTGTCAGATTTACGAGAGATGATTCCTGATGTATTGTGCTCAACAATAGCTGCAACAGCAGTGATTCCTGCGCCTTTTTCCAATTTTTTAGCCATATAGTCTTGGAAATAGACTGCAAATGGTGCCTTACCGTTAATAACCAAGTCAGAAGAACTTTCTTCTGGTGGCAATTTCAAATCAACATCCACTCCAGCTTCTTTGAAATAACCTTTTTCCTTGGCCACATAAAGCCCTGTGTGGTTGGTATTTGGCGTCCAGTCTAGGATAAAGTCAATCTTCTTGAGTTCTGCTTCCTTATTATCCTTAGAAGCAGTTCCTTGACCACAGGCCACAAGCACAACAGCTACAAGAGCTGTTAAAACAGTTAAAAACACTTTCCATGTTTTCTTCATTTCAATTTCCTCTTTTCTTTTTCAGAAACATTCTTATTCTACGAACGTTTCCATTTAATAACATATTTTTCACTGACATCAACCAGCTTCATACCGAGAAGACTGATAATCGATACCAGAATAATAATAGCAAACATAGTATCATACTGAAACAGTTTCTTGGACTGAATCATGTAGACACCTAGTCCTTCAAAGCCTCCCAACCACTCAGATACTACTGTTGTGATAAAGGCGTAGGAGACACTGACCCTCAGACCAGCATAAAAGTAAGGCAGACTGACAGGGATTTTAAAATGCCACAGGATTTGCCAAGGTTTGGCCCGCATCAGACTAAACAAGGTCAGCATATCCTTGTCACAATGCCTAAAACCGTCCAAAATGCTGACGATGATAGGAAAGGTTGTTGTCAAGATAATCAAGACAATCTTGGGCAAAATCCCATAACCGAGCCACAAAACCAGGATAGGGGCTATGGCAATGGTCGGGATAGTCTGAACAACCACCATCATAGGGTAAATCAGATCGTTAAGCCAAGTCAAACTGTCCATAAGCACAGCCATGAGACAGGCAATCAAGACTCCCAAAATCAGTCCCAATAAAGCCACTCTCAAGGTGGCCCAGCTATGGTGCCAGAGAAATTCTCTATCACGAACAAAGGACAGGAGAATTTCAAGAGGTGTCGGCAGGATAAACTTGGGGAGAAGTTTAAGAAAACCTGCTAACTGCCAGATTGACAAGACCCCCATAAAGCCCAATAGACTAATGTGTCGTCTCAGTATACTTTTCAAGTTTCTCATCAATACTTAAAATCTCTCCTACATTTATTTTGACATTGGCAAAAACATTATCTGCCTCCTGCCCTGCCACTTCTAGCGCTTCTTTGAGAATGCGCATAAGCTCATCAAACTCCCCTTCCAAGACCGTTTCAAATGGTGTCACCACCATAGTCACCTCTTGAGCTTGCAGATAAGCAATGACTTGATCGATAACAGCAATCCGATCAATCCCCTGTGATAGGGGTAAAATTTGCAAGGCGATGCTTGCTTTCATAAGAACCTCCTCTTCTCGTTTTCCTTTGACAAAAAGAAAAACCTTTGCCATATATGGAAAAGGTCAAGAGTAGACTAAGTATCGTTCCCTACGCTGGCATTACCCAGATCAGGTGCGGTCGAAGCTTAACGCTTCCTCTCAGACTGTACACAGACTCCCATATATTATATGGACATATGATAGCGCAAAACAAAAAAAATGTCAAGGAAACTGCTTACAGAAAAGAGTAGGAAATTTTCCTACTCCCATTTTCTATACTCGTTCTCCATCACTATTTACTCTGTAGCCATCCACTGTCGTATTGACAGCTAAGGCGCCTGAAGAGTAAGAATAATACCACTTACCAGAGACTTGATACCACCCCGTTTTCATTGCCCCTGAACTATCTAAATAATACCACAGACCATTTTCCTTTAACCAGCCTGTCTGCATTTCACCAGATGATTTCAAATAATACCAACTAGATCCATCTTTCAGCCAGCCTGTTGATTTAGATCCATTTGATTTAAAATGATACCAACTACCATTTATTTTCTTCCAACCGACAGTTGAACTGTTATTGGATCCATAGTTAGAGCTATTTCCTGATTGATTCTGATAATTCTGTGAAGAGGTTACTCCCTCTAGCTGGATATAGCGACGACTTCCGTTATAAGCCGTATAACTCAACCACTTGTACCCATCTTTTTCGAGAATTTGATCATAATGAACATTCTCCCCAGGATAATAGTAATCAATTGCAGTTGCGCCAGCTAGAGGCTGATTTTTGATAGCAGCCTTAGTCTTAAAATAATGTGTTCCTCCTGTTGAAACTGAGGATTGACTATTCCCAACACTGCCACCAGCTAAATCTTTAAAATGAATAAAGCCAGTCATAGTATTCGCCTTCACGACGCGCTTATTGTAAGATTCCCTTATTCCATAATTGTATTCTTCAATCTCAATCTCATCTCCTATTACATTTGACACCCAAGCAACATGACCATAAGTTCCTGCAGTCGACCAAGCAATGGAGCCAATCGCTGGTCTATTATCGACACGATAGCCTTCACGACGAGCACGATAGCCCCATTCATTCGCATTCCCATAAGCCGCCGGAATCTCAAAACCATTGACATTACTCAAACGAAAGGCTGCAAAAGAAGTACACTGACGAGAATACATGCGCCACTTATCAATCTCCTGGCTCCCATTTTTATAATGAGCAGGATAATCATCCCCACGCGCAATCGATCCATTTCCTCCGGAATAGGCATATACACTATTACCCGCTGCTAACATCAATCCTACTACTAAAAAGGGAACAACCTTTTTAGCTGATTTTCTGAAAGAAAACCTTGTCTCTGCTACTTTAAATGGTGAAATTTTCATTCTTCCTCCTTGAAAAATAATATAAATCGAAGATTACCTTCACTTAAACTATTCGGAGAAAAAAAGAAAAAGTGAGAAAATTTCTCACTTTAGTCAAGATAATGAATCAAATTCTTTTCTGTAAGGATATCTGAGTAAGTAAAGGATTCAACGTAAACATTAGCTTGTTTATCTCCTTCAACGTTTCCAAATTCAACGATAAATAGGGATGGATAAACCTCAATTAGCTTACCCAATCTATTTTTTTGGCGCTTACGACCATTCTCCAGAGTCATTTCTACGACTTGTCCCTCATGTGCCTTGATTTCTTCTTTGATTTTTTTCATCTTGGCTACATCTGTAAATGCATCTGACATCTTATGCCTCCCTCTTTGAGATACTTGAAAATTTATTGTATTCTTTTTGAAAAATTAATTCCACCGTTCCACGAGCTCCACTACGGTTTTTCTCGATAATAACCTCTACCTTATTGTTTGGTATGCCTTCCTCTTCTTCACCACCACGCTCATAGTAATCGTCGCGATAAAGAAAGGCTACGATATCAGCATCCTGCTCAATAGACCCAGATTCACGAATATCAGACAAGACCGGTCTCTTATCCTGACGTTGTTCTACACCACGAGAAAGCTGACTTAGAGCGATTACTGGAACCTTCAGTTCCTTAGCTAAAATTTTCAACTGACGTGAAATTTCTGAAACCTCTTGTTGACGATTTTCCCGACCAGTTCCCGTGATAAGCTGCAAATAGTCTATTAAAATCAAACCAAGATTTCCAGTTTCTTGAGCCAGTTTACGAGAACGAGAACGAATCTCTGTAATCCGAATCCCTGGCGTATCATCGATATAGATACTTGCATTAGCTAGGTTCCCTTGAGCAATGGTATATTTTTGCCACTCCTCATCAGTCAATTGACCCGTACGGATAGAATGCGATTCCACCAAGCCTTCTGCCGCCAACATACGGTCCACTAGACTTTCCGCACCCATTTCGAGTGAAAAAATAGCAACCGTTTTGTCCAACTTAGTTCCAATATTTTGCGCAATATTCAAAGCAAAGGCTGTCTTACCAACCGCCGGACGGGCTGCTAGGATAATCAACTCCTCCTCATGCAGACCAGTCGTCATATGATCCAAGTCACGATAGCCTGTCGCAATACCTGTAATATCGGTCGTTTGTTGCGAGCGAGCTTCCAGATTTCCAAAGTTGATATTCAACACATCTCGAATGTTCTTAAATCCACTTCGATTAGCATTTTCGCTGACATCAATCAGGCCTTTTTCTGCCTGAGCAATGATTTCATCAGCTGGTTGCGAAGCCTCGTAAGCTTGATTGACAGACTCTGTCAACTTGGAGATTAATCGCCGTAACATGGCCTTCTCTGCAACGATTTTAGCATAGTACTCCGCATTAGCAGAAGTTGGCACAGAATTGACAATCTCAACCAGGTAAGACAAGCCACCAATATTCTGTAAATCACCTTGATTATCAAGAATGGTACGAACCGTTGTTGCATCTATAGCATCGCCACGATCGGATAAATCGACCATAGCTTGGAAAATCAAACGATGGGCATACTTAAAAAAGTCCCGAGACTCAATATATTCTCGCACAAAAACAAGCTTACTCTCGTCAATAAAGATAGCCCCTAAAACGGATTGCTCAGCTAAGATATCTTGAGGTTGTACTCGTAACTCTTCTACTTCTGCCATCAGACTTCCCTTCCTTTTACAATCTTGTCAAGAAGGTGTAAATTTATCCTTCTTTCACACGAAGATTGATTACACTTGTGATATCTTGATAGATTTTCACTGGCACATCAATCAAACCAACTGCTCGAATCGGAGCTTGTACTTGGATATGACGTTTATCAATCTTAATTCCAAATTGCTTTTGCAATTCTTCTGCAATTTTCTTATTGGTAATAGAACCAAAAGTACGGCCATCTGGACCAACTTTTTCAACAAATTCTACAACAGTTTCTTCTGCTTCTAGTTGGGATTTAATTGCTTTTGCTTCTGCAATCATCTCAGCATGAGCTTTTTCTTCAGATTTTTGTTTACCACGAAGTTCACCTACAGCTTGAGCAGTCGCTTCTTTGGCTAGATTCTTTTTGATAAGAAAGTTTTGCGCATACCCTGTTGGTACTTCCTTAATTTCGCCTTTTTTACCTTTTCCTTTAACATCTGCTAAAAAGATTACTTTCATTCTTCTTTCTCCTTTTCCTTTATTTCATTTAATACAATTTCTGTCAGTTTTTCACCTGCTTCTGACAAGGTTGAATCCTTAATTTGAGCTGCTGCCAAATTAAAGTGGCCTCCACCTCCCAGCTCTTCCATAATCCGTTGTACATTCAGCTTACTACGACTGCGAGCTGAGATAGAGATAAATCCTTGTGTATTCTTCGCAAGAACAAAACTCGCTTCAATACCTGACATAGCTAACATGGCATCTGCTGCCTTACTAATAACAACTGTATCATAGCATTTCGAGTCCTTAGCCTCTGCTATTAGTACATCTGAACCTAATTTACGTCCCTGTAAAATCAGTTCATTGACCTCACGATATTCTTCAAAATCTGTTGCAGCCATTTCCTGAATAGCAATACTATCACTTCCGCGCGTTCTGAGATAGCTAGCAACATCAAATGTCCTACTAGTCACTCGTGATGTGAAATTTTTAGTATCCAACATCATACCAGCCATCAAGACACTTGCTTGCATACGACTCAAACGATTTTTCTTAGAATTCTGGAACTGAATCAATTCCGTTACCAACTCACTGGCACTACTTGCACCACTTTCGATATAAGTGATAACTGCATTGTCTGGGAAATCCTGATCCCTTCGATGGTGGTCAATGACGATGGTTTGGGTAAATAAATCATAAAAATCTTTTGATAAAGTTAAAGCTGTCTTTGAATGGTCTACAAGAATCAACAAAGAACGATTGGTCACCATCCCCATTGCATCCTTAACAGACAACAACTTTGTAACTCCTTCTTTTTCTAAGAATGAAACAGCTCGTTCAATATCCGGCGACATTTGTTCTTCGTCATAAATAGCATAGCTATTTTCAGTCACATTGCTGGCAAACAACTGCATACCTACAGCAGAGCCAAGAGCATCCATATCTAGATTTTTGTGACCAACTACAAAAACCTGATCCACACTACGAATCTTATCTGAAATAGCTGTCATCATAGCGCGCGTACGTGTACGTGTACGCTTGATTGAGGCAGCAGATCCACCACCAAAATAAACTGGATTTTTCGTTTCGTCGTTTTCCTTGACAACCACTTGGTCGCCACCACGCACTTCAGCCAAGTTCAAATTGAGCAAAGCAACTTTCCCTATCTCATCATGATTTCCATCACCATAAGAAAATCCCATACTTAAGGTCAAGGGCAACTGTCTCTGTTTCGACTCTTCTCTGAAAGAATCAATAACAGAAAATTTATCGTTCATCAATCCCTCAAGCACCGTGTAGTCCGTAAATAGATAAAAGCGATCCATACTTACTCGACGGGAGAACATGGCATGTTTACCAGCAAATTCTGAAACAAAATTGGCTACAAAACTATTGATATGACTGATATCAGACTCCGATGTTTCATCTTCTAAATCATCATAGTTGTCAACAGAAACAATCCCAATCACAGGTCGACTTGTCACTAACTCAACAGTCGCTTCGTATTCTCCAGACACATCAAAGAAATAAAGAACTCCAGATACCTTGTCCATATGAACCGAATAGCGGGTCTCACCCAAGGTGGCATAAGAACCTGGATTCCCCACAGAAGCCTTGATAATTGTTTGAATTAATGCCACATCAATTTCGCCCACTTCATTAGTCAAAATCAATTCAGCATAAGGATTAAACCATTCAACTTCACCTGACGACAAGTCTAATTTAATAACTCCGACAGGCATCTGTTCTAACAAGGTTGTCAAACTTTCTTCAGCTTGGTGGTTTACATACTGGATTTGTTCTACTTCACTCCTTGAGTAGTAGTCTCTCTGATGGATGAATAGTAAAATATATGAACCCAAAATAAGTAGCAAAAGAAATAGCGTTACCAGTGTATTCGTTACAAAAACAAGTTGCACAGATAGCACTCCGAACGCCACTATTCCTAATATTAAGGGGAAAATAGGACTTACATAAAATTTTTTCATTCCAAACCTCTTGGCACCCATTATACCATAATAACCACCAAAAAGCGACTTTTTAAAAGTGTAATCAGTAATTCTATCAATTATAAGAAAAAGGAGGTTTACAATTTAGTAAACCTTCCTTTACACATATTGAAATTAAGATTCTTTAACTTCTAACAAGCCAATCTCGCCATCTTCACGACGATAAATCACATTGGTTGTCTGATCTTCAACATCCACATAGATAAAGAAATCATGTCCCAACAAATCCATCTGTAGAATAGCTTCTTCCAAATCCATTGGTTTTAAATCAATTTGTTTTGAACGAACAACTCTAGATTGGACAACATTTGTATCTTCCACCAAAGCATCTGTAAATAATTGACTAGTTGCTACCTTGTTTTTATTTTTACGCTCGATTTTTGTTTTATTTTTACGAATCTGACGTTCAATTTTATCGGTTACAAGGTCAATTGAACCATACATATCTTGAGACACATCTTCTGCACGAAGAGTAATTGAACCAAGCGGAATCGTCACCTCCACTTTAGCCGTTTTTTCACGATACACCTTCAAGTTTACTCGAGCATCCAACTCTTGTTCAGCTTGAAAATACTTTTCGATCTTTTCGAGTTTAGAAACTACATAATCACGAATTGCTTCTGTTACTTCTAGGTTTTCACCACGGATACTATATTTAATCATATGAGTACCTTCTTTCTAAACATTTTTGTTTTTCTGATTTCATTATAACGCTTTCATTTTATTTTTGCAAATTTTTTCCTCATCTTACAAGGGAAAATGTTTTTACATCCTCAGCACCAGCTTCTTCCAACAGCTTCTTCACACGATTTATAGTTGTTCCAGTAGTATAAATGTCATCTATAAGTAGGATTTTTTTAGGAATAGTGACTCCCCTTTTAATAAAGAAAGGAAGTTCTGTCCCCAAGCGTTCTGAACGATTTTTGGAAGAACTGGCCCGCTCTTCTCTCTTCTCTAGTAAGTCTTGCAAAGAGAACTCTGCTGCTTCAACTAAACCTTCAACCTGGTTAAATCCCCTCTCGAGCAATCTTTCAGGACTTAGGGGAATTACAACAAATTGATACTCTTTGTACTTTTTTAACTCCTCACTTAAAACTGAAGCAAAAACTTTTCTTAAAAGGAAGTCTCCATCAAACTTATACCGACTGAAAAAATCCTTCATAGCTTGATTGTAAGTAAAAATCGCTCTATGACTGACTTCAACTTCTTCTTTACACCAAAATTGACAATCTTGACACTTTGTTGACAAACCTGTTTTCATACAGTTTGGGCAGTTTTCTTCTCCAATCCTCTCAAAAGTAGAGTCACAGTCTGAACAAAGACAAGAGTCATCATTCTTCAGAAGTAAGAGACTACTAAAAGTTAAAACAGCCTTCATAGTCTGCCCACATAATAAGCACTTCATAGCCCCGCCTCCTTATTCATCTGCTGAATTTCCTTAATTGCCTTTTTGATTGAAGCATTTAACCCGTCATGGAAGAAAAGCAAATCTCCTGTCGGTCTGTCCATACTCCGACCGACACGTCCTCCAATCTGTATTAAACTAGACTTGGTAAACAGACGATGATTGGCCTCTACTACGAAAACGTCAACACAAGGGAAGGTAACTCCACGCTCCAATATCGTCGTACTGATAAGTATTGTCAGTTCTCTATCTCGAAAAGCTTGTACCTGCTCTAATCGATTTTCTGTGATAGAAGATACAAAGCCAATTTTCTCATTTGGAAATTGCTCCTGTATGATTTCTTTTAACTGTTCCCCTTTCTTAATCTCTGAAGCAAAAATGAGTAACGGATAACCTGTCTTTCTCTGCTTCTCAATATAAGACTTTAGCTTTGGTGACAACCGACTTTTCTCTAAACAGTGATTAAAATCGGATAACCAGACAGGTTTAGGAATAATCAAAGGATTTCCATGAAATCGTCTTGGCAAACTCAATCGTTTTAATTCTCCGATGCGAACCTTCCTATCTAACTCATCGGTAGAAGTTGCTGTTAAAAAGATTCTCAAGCCATTCTCCTTTACACTATTCTTGACAGCATGGTAAAGCATAGGATTGTCAACATAAGGAAAGGCATCTACTTCATCCACTATCAGTAAATCAAAAGCTTGATAAAACTTCAATAACTGATGGGTCGTCGCAACAACTAGTGGTGTTCGAAAATACGGCTCTGATTCTCCATGTAGGAGGGCTATCTCACAAGCAAAATCCTTTTGCAGGCGCTTATACAGCTCCAAACAAACGTCTATGCGAGGACTGGCCAAACACACTGCACCACCCGCATTGATCACTTTAGCTACTACTTGATAAATCATTTCTGTCTTTCCAGCTCCTGTTACAGCGTGAACCAAGCTTGGCTCTTGCTTGTCTACCGCTTGAAGCAGTCCCTGTGATACCTTATCTTGAAAAGGGGTTAATTGACCACGCCATTTAAGAACATCTTGCTTCGGAAAATCCTCCTGTGGGAAATAGTATAAAGATTGATCACTCCTGACTCGCTTCATCAGTAAACACTCCCTACAATAGTAAGTACCGATGGGCAAATACCATTCTTCTAGAATAGTACTATTACAACGTTGACAGAAAAGTTTCCCTTTCTCCTTTCTCATTGCTGGAAGTTTCTCTGCCAACTGACGTTCCTCTTCTGTTAATTCATTCTCCGTAAACAAACGACCGAGATAATTTGGATTTACTTTCATACTTCTTTATTCGTAAAAACCTAGCGCTTTAGATGATTTTTTAGTACAATTAAATCATGGAATTTAGAACAATTAAAGAGGACGGACAAGTCCAAGAAGAAATCAAAAAATCCCGCTTTATCTGTCATGCCAAGCGTGTTTATAGCGAAGAAGAGGCTCGTGACTTCATTACTGCCATCAAGAAAGAGCACTACAAAGCTACTCATAACTGCTCTGCCTTCATTATTGGGGAACGTAGTGAAATCAAACGTACAAGTGATGATGGTGAGCCCAGTGGAACTGCTGGCGTTCCCATGCTTGGGGTACTAGAAAATCACAATCTTACTAATGTCTGTGTGGTAGTGACACGCTACTTTGGTGGCATTAAACTAGGCGCTGGAGGATTGATTCGTGCTTACGCTGGCAGTGTTGCCTTAGCTGTCAAAGAAATTGGCATCATTGAAATAAAAGAACAGGCTGGCATTGCTATTCAAATGTCTTACGCTCAGTACCAAGAGTACAGTAACTTCCTTAAAGAACATAACCTCATTGAGCTAGATACAAATTTTACAGATCAAGTCGATACGATGATTTATGTTGATAAAGAAGACAAAGAAACTATTAAAGCTGCACTTGTGGAGTTTTTTAATGGAAGAGTTACCTTAACTGATCAAGATTTACGAGAAGTTGAAGTTCCTGTAAACTTAGTGTAAACAAAGGAGAAAAATATGGCATTTGGTAAATTCATTCAAGGACTCGCTGGTAACTTTAGCGAGCAAAACAAAGAAACTCTTATCAAAGAATATGGACAATATCTACTAGAAAATGAAGAAATTCAAAGTGGATATAAACTGATTCGTGATTCAATTATATTTACAAATATCCGTATTATCTTTACAGATAAACAAGGCGCTACTGGTCGTAAGATGTCTATTAAATCAATCTTTTTGATGAACATTGTTAACGTTGAAATGGAAACTGCAGGAGCAGGTATAGATGATAGTGAAATTACTATTACTTATTTAGAAAATGTCTTTCTAAAAGCACACAATGAGCATTTTAATGCTCATAAATTTGAATTCCCTAAGAAAACGGATATCATTCCACTTTACACCTATTTATTAGAATTAGCTTATCACAATCGCTTGAAAATTAACGGCTTAGACCTGTGATATAAAAAAATCCTATCACTTCGATAGGATTTCTATATTTTACAAATGGTATAGATAGCGTTATACTAGAAATATCTTATACAAAGAGGTATTCATATGTCTATTTATAACAACATTACTGAATTAATCGGTCAAACTCCGATTGTTAAACTCAACAACATCGTGCCAGAAGGGGCTGCGGACGTCTATGTAAAGCTTGAAGCATTCAACCCTGGTTCTTCTGTAAAAGATCGTATTGCTCTTAGCATGATTGAAAAAGCTGAACAAGACGGTATTCTGAAACCAGGTTCTACAATTGTTGAAGCAACAAGTGGAAACACTGGTATTGGACTTTCATGGGTAGGTGCTGCTAAAGGGTATAAAGTCGTCATCGTTATGCCTGAAACTATGAGTGTAGAACGACGTAAGATTATCCAAGCTTATGGTGCTGAACTCGTCCTAACTCCTGGTAGTGAGGGAATGAAAGGCGCTATTGCTAAAGCTCAAGAAATCGCTGCTGAACGTGATGGTTTCCTTCCTCTTCAATTTGACAATCCAGCTAATCCAGAAGTACACGAAAGAACAACAGGAGCTGAAATACTAGCTGCTTTCGGTAAAGATGGACTAGATGCCTTTGTTGCTGGAGTGGGTACCGGTGGAACGATTTCTGGTGTTTCTCATGCACTCAAATCAGCAAATTCTAACATTCAAGTTTTTGCAGTAGAGGCAGACGAATCTGCTATTCTATCTGGTGAAAAACCTGGACCACACAAAATTCAAGGTATCTCAGCTGGATTTATTCCTGATACACTGGATACAAAGGCTTATGATGGTATCGTTCGTGTAACGTCAGACGATGCTCTAGCACTCGGCCGTGAAATTGGTGGAAAAGAAGGTTTCCTTGTAGGGATTTCTTCAGCTGCGGCTATCTACGGAGCCATCGAGATTGCCAAAAAATTAGGTACAGGTAAAAAAGTCCTTGCTCTAGCACCAGATAACGGTGAACGTTATCTCTCTACAGCACTCTATGAATTTGAAGTTTAGTCTCCTAAATACAATTGGCCCTTATTATAGGGCTTTTTATTTTTACCTTGAAAATAGGAAGTTCTCCCTATAAGGATCGACTGCATAGAAAAAAAGGAAGCAAATTTACTTCCTTTCTATAATTAGTTATTCAAGGCTGCTGCCATTGTAGCTGCAACTTCAGCTTCAAAGTCGTTTGCAGCTTTCTCAATACCTTCACCAACTTCAAAGCGAGCGAACTCAACTACTGAAGCGTTAACTGATTCAAGATATGCTTCAACTGTCTTGCTATCATCCATGATGTAAACTTGTGCAAGAAGTGTGTAAGCTTGGTCAACTTTAGTGTTGTCAAGCATGAAGCGATCCATTTTACCTGGGATGATTTTGTCCCAGATTTTTTCTGGTTTGCCTTCTGCAGCCAACTCAGCTTTGATGTCAGCTTCAGCTTGAGCAATCACTTCATCAGTCAATTGAGATTTTGATCCATACTTCAAGTGTGGTAGAGCTGGTTTGTTAACCATTGCACGGCTTTCGTTGTCTTGGTCGATTACGTGGTTCAATTGTGCCAATTCATCTTTAACGAATTGCTCATCCAATTCTTTGTAAGAAAGAACTGTTGGTTTCATCGCTGCGATATGCATTGACAATTGTTTAGCAAGTGCTTCGTCTCCACCTTCAACAACTGAAATAACACCGATACGTCCACCGTTATGTTGGTATGCTCCAAAGTGTTGTGCGTCTGTTTTTTCAATCAATGCAAAGCGACGGAATGATATTTTTTCTCCGATAGTTGCTGTTGCAGATACGTATGCAGCTTCAAGAGTTTCACCTGAAGGCATTGTCAAAGCAAGAGCTTCTTCATTGTTAGCAGGTTTTCCTTCAGCAATAACTTTAGCTGTGGTATTTACCAATTCAACGAATTGAGCGTTTTTCGCAACGAAGTCAGTTTCAGCGTTTACTTCAATAACTGCTGCAACATTACCGTTAACATAAACACCAGTCAAACCTTCTGCAGCAACACGGTCAGCCTTCTTAGCTGCCTTAGCCATACCTTTTTCACGAAGCAATTCAATCGCTTTTTCGATGTCACCGTCTGTTTCTACAAGCGCTTTTTTAGCGTCCATAACTCCGGCACCAGATTTTTCACGCAACTCTTTTACAAGTTTAGCTGTAATTTCTGCCATTTTGATTCTCCTATATTTTTTAAAAATAGGAGAGCCGGGCTAAGCCCCGCCCTCCTAGGTAATTACTAATTATATGAATTAAGCGTTGTCGCCTTCTACAACTTCAACAATTTCTTCGATTGAATCTGCTTGAGCTTCAGAAGCTGCAAATTCTGCTTCAACTGCTGCTGCATCTTCACCTTGACGTCCTTCGATGATAGCGTCAGCCAATTTAGCTGTAATCAATTTAACAGCGCGGATAGCATCATCGTTAGCTGGGATGATTACATCGATATCATCTGGATCAGTGTTTGTGTCAACCATCGCTACAACTGGGATTCCCAATTTCTTAGCTTCTTTAACAGCGATTTGCTCTTTATGTGGGTCAACTACGTACATAACATCTGGGATACGAGGCATATCTTCGATACCACCCAAGAATTTTTCAAGACGTGCACGTTGTTTGTTAAGAAGTGCAACTTCTTTCTTAGGAAGAACTTCGAAAGTTCCATCTTCTTCCATACGTTTGATTTCTTTCAAACGAGCGATACGTTTTTGGATTGTTCCCCAGTTTGTAAGAGTTCCACCCAACCAACGGTGGTTGATGAAGTATTGACCTGAACGTACTGCTTCTTCAGCAACTGCATCAGCTGCTTGTTTCTTAGTACCAACAAACAATACAACTGCATCGTTAGCTGCTGCATCACGCATGAAATCGTAAGCTTGGTCAGCGTATTTTACAGTTTGTTGCAAGTCGATAACGTGGATTCCGTTACGCTCAGTGAAGATGTACTTAGCCATCTTAGGGTTCCAGCGACGAGTTTGGTGACCAAAGTGTACACCAGCCTCAAGAAGTTGTTTCATTGAAATTACTGCCATGAGTATTTCTCCTTTTTGTTTTTTTCCTCTTCTTGACTTCAACTCGCAAAACGACCCAAAGGCAACTGTTTCACAATTCATCAAGAATGAGTATTATCGTTCACACGACAAGTTTCATTTTACCATACTTTTTCAATATTTTCAAGTGATTTTAACAGATTTTTAAAGTAAGGTAACTATATAAATCATAAAAGAGACTCAAATCGAGCCTCTTCGTTTTATTCATTAGTTTGGATAGATATATGTTACAAAACCTTCTGAAGTCGTAGTAGGATTGAACCATCCACGTTTATTTCCGATTGTACGGTTTCCACCATAGTTTGATTCAGATACTTGGATACTTGTTGATGATGAAACAGCTGTAACCACGGCTACGTGTCCATATCCACCATCATTCCAACATGCAATGGCACCAACTTGAGGTGTAGATCCTGTGCGGAATCCTGCAGCAGCTGCACTTGTAGCCCACTGTGCTCCATTACCCCAGTAATCTCCAGCCCAAGGTGCTAATGTTTTAGCTCCCCATGTACACTCACCAGTTGGATAGCTTGAAGCATTTGTACTGTATGTTGGACGATGTTTTACTGGTGCAGGAGTGTAGCTTGTTGATTCTGTTGAAGCACTGCTTGAAGATGATTCAGACGAACTTGACTCAGATGAACTTGATGAAGAAGTAGTAGATACTGCTTGAACCTGTGCTGTAAAAGTTGTATTTCCAGAAGCAACTACTGTTTGTTGTTGACTTGCTTGTTTAGCTTTATAAGCTGCTTCTGCTTCTGCAGCTGCTTTAGCTTCTGCTTCTGCTACAGCTTTTTTCTCAAGTAAACTTGCTTTTTCATCCTCTGCAGTAGCCTTTTCAGCAGCAAGATTCAATTCTGCAGCTTTTAACTCAGCTTGTTTTGTAGTTAATGATTGAGCATCATCAGCTAGTTTTTGCTGATTTGCAATAACTGTATTAATTGCATCATTGTTTGCTACTTGTTTTTCAGAAATAGCTTTTTTATCTGCTTTTTGTTGTTCCAACATTTTGTTGTTTGCAGATACGATTTCACTCATTGCAGCAACACGTGAAATAGCTTCTGTAATTGATTTTGAGTTTACAATTGTATTGATGTAATTTGTTGCAGCTCCATTTGTTTGAGCACTACGAGCTTGTTTTTGTAATGAATCATTGCGAGATACAATATTCTTAGAAAGTTCTGTAATTTCACCCTCAAGCTTTTTAGATTCTGCTTGTAGTCTATCATTTTCAGATTGCAAGTTTGATTGCTCTGTTTGAATAGCAGATACTTGCTCCTGAACTTGATCAACTTGTTTTTGTGCTTCTTGTTGTTGTGCTGTTAAGTTACTAATTTTATTATCTTGAGCAGCAATTTTGTCATCAGTAGTTTCTGCATGCGCAGTTGTTAAAACAGCTACTTGAGAAACCATTACTGTACTTAATAAAAGTGACGCTAAGATTTTTTTCTTCATATTTCGTAGATACTCCTTCTTTTAAAGACATTACTAGTATACCAAAAAAAGGCCTAATGAATATTACGCCTTTGTTACATTTTTATTTCTTTCTTATAGGTAAAATTTTTCAAAAATAAACTGAAAGATAATCATCCATATAAGGTTCAAAATCATTGATGGTACTAAACTATAGACTATAAATAAAGACATACTATCCACAGTTAAACCTACCACTAATGCAAGTATATAAGCTCCCATCTCAAATAGAAAAGTCATGACAATAATTGCCAACATTCTCGTCAAACGATTCAATAAAATAACACTATTAAATTTATGGAGAAATACTCCCAACAAGACGAACAACAAAGTCGCAATCCCGATCAAGTGGAAAAAGTAAATGTCATAAACCAAACCCACTACAAAACAATAAGCTAAATAGAAATACTCTGATACTTCAATCGTCTCAAATAAGAGAATCAAAAATAGAAAATGACTGGCTAACTGTACATGGGGAAAAAATGAGCCCAAAAGCTGGCTAATATGGGCATCAATTAGAACAAAGAAAGGAAGCAATAAAAATACTCCAACTCGCTTCAACTGTCTCATTATGAATTCCCCACTAATTCTATCACACTCACATTATGAGTATCTGCACTTAATTTAACAGTTACTTCTCGTGTCAAGTAGTCCGTACTGTGCGTTGTGGCAACCACTTCACCAACAGGAATATCAGCAACGTTAAAGTTTCCTAATCCACCAGTGGTCACCTTATCTCCCGCACTAATATCGCTACTACTATTTAATTGACTAATTTTTAGAACTTCATTTTCCTTGTCATAGCCAACAATAATCCCATAAATTACAGTAGAACCATGTTGAATTTTAACAGAAATCTTATCAGCATTTTCCGTATTTGTCAGAAGGTTGACCATGGTAGAGTTATCCTCTACTTTTGAGACACTCCCAATCAAGCCACCATTTGCAATTGCTAACATATTCTCAGAAGCCCCTTTTGATTTTCCTGCATCTAAGGTCAACTCCTGCTTCCAAGATACCGGAGAACGCATAATAACATCTGCTGCCAAAGTCTTTGTAGCTTGCAATTTGGACTTCATATCAAGCAATTGGCGCAGTTGTTCATTCTCCGTCTTTAAACTTTCCGCCTCATTTGATTTAACTTCTAATTGGTAAATCTGTTTCTTCAAACTTTCATTTTCATTATAAGTGCGTGTCAAATGAGCCAAATCTGATTTGACAGAATCAAACCACTGAAAAGGTTTTTGCACAACCCTATCAACCACTGAGATTCCATCTCCTAATCTTGTCACAATTATACTTGAATAAGTCGTCGCTAAGAGAGCTGACACAAGCAGAACAGTGACAAAAACAATAATGACATATTTTGATTTTTTAAAACGGTTCATATCCCTACCTTTATATCAAAAACTGTTACAGTAACTTTTTATCAATTCCTGAAAGCTACTAAGATTTTAAGAAAAATAAGCAACAACCAAGTATGATAATAACAAGAATGGTCAGCGTATCCTTTCGAGTCCATTTCAGTTGTCTGTATTGACTTCTGCCTTTTCCACCCTGATAACCACGCGCTTCCATTGCGATAGCCAAGGAATCCGCACGTTTTAAACTTGTCGCAAAAAGAGGAATCAAAATGGGAATCATAGCCTTCACCTTTTGAACAATACTTCCTTCTCCAAAATCCACTCCACGCGCTTTCTGTGCATTCATAATCCGCGTCGTATCATCCATCAAGGTTGGGACAAAACGCAAACTCATAGACAGCATCAATCCAATTTCATGAACTGGAACTTTCATACTCTTTAAAGGTGCTAATAGAGCTTCGACAGCTGATGCCAAACTTAAGGGCATGGTCGTTAAGGTTAACAAAGTTGAAAAGAAAATAATCAATACAAAGCGACAAAAGATAATTCCAGCTTGTTGCAAAGCATAATCCGTAATTCTCACAAACGAAAACTCAAATAAAACATTCCCATTAGAAATGAAAAACAGTTGAAAAATAGTTGTGAAGGCAATCAAGAAAAACATAGACTTCAAGCCCTGAATAAAAAATGAAAGAGATACTCCTGACAAAGCAATAAATATCCCTGTCGCTATAAAAAGAATTAGATTCGTCAAGGGATTATTAGCCCAAAAAACGATCAAAATCAGTAGCATCATAGCCAGTAATTTGCTGCGTGGATCCAATCGGTGAACTATCGAATCCCCTGGGATATAACGCCCCAAAATCATACTATCCATTTAGCGACTCCTTGAACTCCTCTATCTTAATCGGTAATCGTTTAAATGACACGCCTCTATCAGCCAATCGTTTACAAAAGGATGTAATTTTAGGTACTCCCAACTGCACTTCTTCCATAAAGACAACATCTTGAAAGACATCACTTGGTTTACCACCCTTAACTAAACGTCCCTTTTCCATCACATAGACTTGATTTGCATATTCAGCAACATCATCCATCAAATGCGTTACCAAAACAATGGTCATCCCTGACTGGTGGAGTTTTTTGAATAAATTCATCAGCTCTTTTCTTCCCAGGGGATCTAGGCCTGCTGTGGGCTCATCTAAGACTAATATGGCTGGTTCCATGGCAAGTATGCCTGCAATGGCCACACGTCTCATTTGTCCACCTGATAGCTCAAACGGACTGCGATCAAAAAGTGATTCATCAATTCCAACCAGAGCCAGTTTCTCACGCGCAATCTGCTCCGCATCTTCTTCAGAAACTCCAAAATTTTGCGGTCCAAAAGCAACATCTTTCAAAACCGTTTCTTCAAAGATCTGATTTTCAGCAAACTGAAATACCAAGCCAACCTGTTTTCTAATTTGACGAATATCTTTGTTTTTAGAAGTCGAGGTGATTAAGGTATCAAAAACTCGTACACTTCCTTGGCTTGGCACCAATAAACCATCTAATAGTTGTAAAATAGTTGATTTGCCGCTACCTGTGTGCCCAATTAAAGCCGTATAAGAACCATCTTCAATCGTCAAGGAAACATCCGACAAAGCTGTTGAAGCTAAGGGAGTTCCTTCTTGATACGTAAAACTCACATTTTCTAGAGCAATTCCCATAGTTTATCCTCTAGCTCACTTTCTGTCAAATAATTTTCAGGCAAATCATAGCCATTCTGGCTCAAAGAATGTTTTAATTGATTGGAAAAAGGATCGTCTAATCCAATTTGATCTAAATCATTACGAGAGAAAAGTTCTCTTGGACTGCTGGTTGATTCAATTTCCCCTTTTTTCATGACCAACACACGATCACTCATGGCAACTTCTTCCAAATCATGTGTAATGGAAATGACCGTCATATCATAGTCTTTCCGAATTCCTTTTACTGTATCAATCAGTTCTCTACGCCCCTCAGGATCCAACATACTCGTTGCTTCATCTAAGATTAAAATAGCTGGTCTTAGGGCTACAACACCTGCAATAGCCACACGTTGCTTTTGGCCACCTGATAGACGCGCTGGCTCTCTCTTTTTAAAGTCCAACATGCCAACCAAATCCAGAGCTTCTTCCACTCTCTTTTTCATTTCTTGACGAGAAAGTCCCTGATTTTCCAAACCAAAGGCAACATCATCTTCAACAGTCGCTCCAACAAATTGATTGTCTGGATTTTGAAAAACCATACCGATTTGACGACGTATATTCCAAACATTTTCCTCAGTCAGCCGTTGGCCATCAATTACAATCTCTCCGGATTCTGCTTCCAGTAAGCCATCAATTAAGCGAACCGTCGTTGATTTACCACTACCATTATGCCCTACAATCGAAAGCCATTCTCCACGTTTCACGTGAAACGTAATATCCTTCACATCGTAATATTCCTGACTTTCCTTATAGCGAAAAGAAAGATTTTTTACATCAATTACTGATTTCATTTCGAACCAAATGTCCCTTTAAATACATAGGCACTACCCTTGAAATAATCATAGCCAGAGTAGATAGTGAAAAACAAGGCTACATAAAGTAGAACTTGACCAAGCAAAGTCCAATGTAATAGCAAGAAAATAATGGCAAACATCTGACTGAAAGTTTTAATTTTTCCAGGCATTGCTGCTGCTAAAACTGTTCCACCAGTTTCAACCAGTAAAAGCCTCAAACCTGTCACAGCCAACTCACGACAAATAATCATTGCAACAATCCAAGCCGGAGCCATACCTAACTCAATCAGCATAATAAAAGCCGACATAACTAGTAGCTTATCCGCCATAGGATCTGCAAATTTACCAAAATTACTGACCACATTCCATTTACGAGCTAAATATCCATCTAAGTAGTCTGTGATACTGGCAATCGCAAAGATAATAGCTGCTACTATATGACTCTCTATCGAATTTCCTACTGTTAAAATAAAGATAAAAATAGGTATAAAAAGAATTCGACCTATTGTTAAGATATTTGGAATTTGTTCTTTTTTCATTCGTTTTTCCTTAATTTTTAGTAAAGGTTACATTGATTTGTCCAGTCTGAGCTGTTAATTTCGATAAATCAACAGTCTGATTATCTACTGTCAAAGCAACACCTTTTACAACACCTAACGTAATTATTACAGGATTTTTAGTTGAAACGCTTGTTTCCGCACTTTTATTATCCGGTGATAAAGTCACACCCCCCTCAAGATCACTTTCTGAAACACTAACCCAACTTCTAGCATCTGACACTGATAATTGCAATTTTGCAGTGTCTTTACTCGTTTTATAAGCAACTTCTACTCGATTTCCTTCACCCGATACCGTTATAGCTGGTTCAGTATTCGAAGAATTACTTGATGAACTACTACTAGTTGAAGATGGAGTTGCAGAACTAGTCGAGCTTGTTGCTTGGACTACACTATAACTAGACGCAGATGAACGCTCCGGTTGAGTCTGGAGATAATTCCAAACATAATAAGTCACAAAAATGACAATCGATAGTGCAAAGAGTATAAAATAAAATAAAGGTAAAAATGATGTCTTATTTTTCTTACTTGAACGTCTCCTGCCTGTCAACTCGTCTTCATCAACATCTACTTCCTCATAAGTAATCATGCTCCCAGAATCATAAGCATCCAAGACAATTCGCTCATCTAGCTCAACTGCCCATGCATACTTACGCAAAAAAGAACGAGTATAAAATGGACTAGGAAGTTGATCAAAATCATCAGCTTCCATTGCTTCCAACATATCTAACTGAATTTCTGTTTTTTTATGTAATTCTTCTAAAGTCAACCCTTGGTTAGTTCTAGCTAAACGTAAAACCTCACCAATTGTTTTTTTCCTCATACTTGTCATTCCTTCTTTCTAGTTTCTATTATGTTTCTAGTGTCTATTATGATTAGTTACTACGATGGGAATATTGTAAAATCAACTATATCACCATCATCTATTAAATGATATCCAGCATCAAGGACATCCTCTAAAGTAATTTCCTGTAAAATCTTTGGCAAATCAAAGATTGTCTCACCTTGTCCAAAAGCATCATATTGCGTTGCAATAAATTCAAGAGAGTTCATGCTACTGAAAAATTCTCCAAACATCTCTCTTTTTATAATATCTAAATGATCCTCTGTAATATCTAAATCCTTTGTAAAATTACGAATAGCCTTTTTAAACTGATGAGATAAAGCAACTGGCTCTTTTGTATCCATTGTCAACATAACAAAATGAAAGCGACTTGTTACTTCAACTTCAAGAGATAAGGACGCATCAATTTTACCTGATTCATATAACTTTTGAAAACGATCCGAAGTCCAACCAAACATCATTGCAAACAATAATTTTAATAAAATATGATGTCGATAGCAATCATCCTCAGCAACATCTTGTTTACCTCTAACACCAATCGCTAGTTTAGGAGAAGATACTTCCATTCTCATACTGTCTGTTTGCTTTACATCTTTTAAAACAAACTTTTCTCTTGCTACTTCCTGAACATCTAAATCTTCCAGTTCTTTTCTTTCAAAATAGTCCTGTACTTGATCCACATCAAAATTACCAACTAAAAACAGAGACATGTTTACAGGTTTGTAAAATCTTGTAAAATTTTCTTGCAAATTAATTAGATTGATTTGGGAAATGGACTCCTCACTTCCAACTATATCAGTTGCTAAAGGTGTGCCAGGATACAAATTCGCTAGAGTTAAAAAGAATAAACACGAATCTGGATCATCTTGATACATTTCTCGTTCTTGCTGGATAATATCCTGCTCTCTTAAAATGGAATCTTCAGTAAAATGTGCTGATGTCACCAATTCATCAAGTAAATTTACATTCTCTAAGAGATGATCCGTTGCTGAAAAAAGATAGTTTGTTTTTGTAAAGCTTGTAAAGGCATTACTATCTGCACCTAGACTCGTAAAAGCTGACATCAAATCGCTAGCATCTTCTCTCTCAAATAATTTATGTTCAAGAAAATGAGCAATTCCTCCAGGATATTCTTTTACATCTCCGTCAACTTCTGTGACAAGCGTATCTACCGAACCAAACTGTACAGTTACACTCCCGTAAACCTCTTTAAATTCCTTTTTAGGCAAAAGAGCAACTGTCAATCCATTTGACAAACGAGTTTGATAAACCATTTCTTTTACAGCTGGATAGTATTTTTCTTCAAAAACAACCTTTGTCATTCTATTCCTTCCATAAAGTAAATCGCCTGTAGTTTCACATTATTAGCTGCTCTACAAATAGCCTCTTTGTCAACTTGCTCGAGTTTTGCAATCCAACTTTTAAAGTCTGCTGAAGATTTTCCAAGTAAGGCATTTTGATAAGCACGTTCAATCAATGAACCTTGATTATCTTGAGAAAGCAACAAAGACCGACGAATCATTTCCTTTGTCTGCTCTAGCTCAAGCTCTGTAAAATAACCTTTTTTTAAATCAAGTAATTGATTATTCATCATTTTTCTAGCCTGATTCCTATTTTCTCGATCAATGCCAGCATACATCCTCAAGAATCCACTAAACAAATCAAGCTGACTTGAAATAGTATAAGCCAATCCAGCATTTTCACGGACATTTGTAAATAGTTTAGAGTGAGCAAATACACCAAGTAAACCATTCATTACAATCATGGGTAAATGTTGCTCATCACCATATTCAGAAGGACAATGATAGCCCAACTCTAAAATGGACTGTCCCACATTTTTCCGAATCATACCCTCTTGCAGAATATTGGAATAAGGTTGACAATACTGAACCTTCACAGTTCCTTCTCGACCTTTAAAACCAAATGATTCTAATACATTTTGAATTTCAATCTCATTAAAATCACCTAAGAAAAAGAAATCTATTCGATCATTGGCCAAAAATTCTTGGAAACAAGAAGAAGAACTTTGTGGAGTTTCAGTTAAAATACGATTTCGTAAATCACTGTATTCCAATTGGAGACGTTCATCATGAAAAAATAATTTATCTAATTCTTTATGTGCAAAATAAAAAGAATCATCCATATCAGCTGCTAAACTTGCTAGCAATTGTTTTTTCTCAATTTCAAATAAGGCCGAATCAAACCCATTATCAACTACGACGGGGGAAAAAAGAGTTTCTTTTACTAGTTCCAAAACCTGAGAAGTTAGCACATTTTTCCTACTTAAAAACTCATCACGAACATAGGTAAATGTCAATTCTACAATATGACTTTGCCCTCTTCTAAAACAATTGGTTGACATATCTGTACCATATAGACTGGCCAAGTGTCTTCTCAAAGCTTGAGAAGTGGGGTACATCTGGTTGGACGTTTCTAGCATACTCGCACTCAACATGCGACCTGTAATCGTATCAAGAGATAATGGAGAGGTAAAACGCACGGTAATTTTGTTCGTTTTAAACTTCTTTGATTGGATAAAATGTGTTGAAATTCCATGCACTAACTCCATGATTTACCTCCTCATATACAGACTTCTATTATATCACGAAAACCTGAAATTTTCTTGTTCCCTGTAACACTTTTGAAATAAAAATCGCTTACATTTCTCCCTGTTTCTCTCACTATTTTTAGGAAAATATGGTATAATACCAAAGATTGAGGTGAATTATGGAATACAAATTATTTGAAGAATTTATTACCCTCCAAGCACTACTCAAAGAACTTGGAATTACACATAGCGGAGGAGCTATCAAATCATTTCTCTCTGAACATTCTGTTTACTTTAATGGGGAATTAGAGAGTCGTCGTGGTAAAAAACTTCGCATTGGTGATAAAATTGACATACCTGACATGAATATTGACATCTTATTGACACAACCTACTTCTGAGGAGCAAGAGGAATATCAAGCTGATAAAGTTGAAAAAGAACGGATCGCTAAACTTGTCAAAGAGATGAATAAGGGATTTAAAAGAGACAAATCGAAACCTACTTCATCACCTAAAAGCAAACAAGCTCCACGATTCCCTGGTAGATAATCATGTGGCTACAACACCTATCTCTCAAAACTTTTCGTAACTACAAAGAGACGAAAATAGACTTTAATCCTAAATTAAATATCTTTTTAGGACGCAATGCTCAAGGAAAAACAAATATACTAGAGGCTATCTATTTTTTAGCCTTAACTCGTAGTCATCGAACTCGAACAGATAAAAATCTCATTCATTTTGATGAGGAACAACTTCATCTTTCAGGTCTAGTTCAGAAAAAAACTGGATCCATTCCCCTAGAAATAGAACTAACACAAAAAGGCCGTGTGACAAAAGTTAATCATTTAAAACAGGCACGCCTTTCAGATTATGTAGGACACATGAATGTTGTCTTATTTGCTCCTGAAGATTTACAACTAATTAAAGGAGCACCTTCAGTTCGACGAAAATTTATTGATATGGAGCTTGGGCAAATTAAGCCAATCTATTTATCAGATTTAACCAATTATAACCATATTCTTAAGCAAAGAAATACCTATTTAAAATCAGCTCAAAAAATAGATGAAACCTTCCTTTCAGTACTAGATGATCAGCTAGTCGATTATGGATGTCGTGTAATGAATCACCGCTTAGATTTTATAAAAAAACTAGAGCATTTTGGTCGTAAGAAACATTTTGAACTTTCTAATCAGATTGAAGAGTTGTCAATATCCTATCAATCTTCTGTAAAGTCAACTGAAAAAGAAGACTTATCAGAATCTTTCAAAATTGCTTTAGAAAAAAGTAGGTCCAGAGATTTATTTAAAAAGAATACTGGTGTTGGGCCTCATCGAGATGACATTTCTTTTTATATAAATGGGATGGATGCTAGTTTCGGAAGTCAAGGCCAACATCGTAGTCTCGTCCTCTCGATAAAATTAGCAGAAATCGAATTAATGGAAAGTATTACTACAGAATCTCCGATATTATTACTTGACGATGTCATGAGTGAACTTGACAACACTAGACAGTTAAAATTATTAGAAACGATTTCTCAGTCAATCCAAACCTTTATAACAACAACAAGCTTAGATCATCTTCAAAATTTGCCAGAAAATCTAAGTATCTTCACTATTCAGGATGGTAAAGTTGCTGTAAATGAAAATTGACAACATTGTAAAAGAACTCCTGTTTTTACTGGAGTTCTTTTCATTGTTTTTTTACATAGAATAATTTGGTGCCTCATTAGTAATTTGTACATCATGAGGATGGCTTTCTTTCAAACCAGCACCAGACATTTCAATAAATTGAGCATTATCGTGTAGCTCTTTAAGGTTCGCTGCACCACAGTAACCCATACCAGAGCGAATACCACCAATCATTTGAAAGACAATATCAGCTGCCGCTCCTTTATAAGCAACACGACCTTCAATTCCTTCTGGAACAAGTTTGTTTGCTTCATTGACAGAACCTTGGAAGTAACGATCACTTGAACCTTTTTTCATAGCAGCGATTGATCCCATACCACGGTAAGTCTTGAACTTACGTCCTTGGAAGATTTCAGTTTCACCTGGAGCTTCATCAGTTCCAGCAAACATTGATCCAAGCATAACTGCATTTCCACCTGCAGCAAGGGCTTTTACAATATCTCCAGAATACTTGATTCCACCGTCGGCAATGATCGTTTTACCATATTCACGCGCAACAGCTGCAGCATCGTAGATAGCTGTTACTTGCGGAACACCAACACCAGCAATCACACGAGTAGTACAGATTGAACCTGGTCCAATCCCAACCTTGACAACATCTACACCTGCTTCGTAAAGTGCGCGCGCTCCCTCAGCAGTTGCAATATTTCCAGCAATCAAAGTACGATCTGGGAAGTGAGCACGAATCTCAGCAATTTTACGCAAGACACCTGCAGAATGACCATGTGCAGTATCAATAACAATCGCATCCGCTCCTGCCTCAAAAAGAGCCTCTGCACGTTCAAATGTATCTGAAGTAACACCTACTGCACCTGCAACTAGTAGACGACCAAACTCATCTTTAGCAGCATTTGGAAACTCAATAACTTTTTCAATATCTTTGATAGTAATCAAACCAGAAAGACGGCCTTCTTCATCTACCAACGGAAGTTTTTCAATACGGTGTTCTTGAAGAATGCTTTCAGCCGTTGCAAGATCTGTACCTACAGGAGCAGTAACAAGATTTTCACTGGTCATATGATTTGAGATTGGTTGGTTATAGTCTGAAATAAAACGAAGATCTCGGTTTGTCAAAATACCAACCAATTTACGATTTTCAAGTGTTTCAACAACTGGAACACCACTGATGCGATAACGACCCATAAGCTCATCTGCTTCAGCAATTGTATGTTCAGGCGTCAAGAAGAACGGATCAATAATAACTCCATTTTCAGAACGTTTTACCTTACGAACCTCGTCTGCTTGTTGAGCAATTGACATGTTTTTATGGATAACTCCGAGACCACCTGCACGAGCAATAGCAATGGCCATTTGACTCTCTGTAACTGTGTCCATGGCAGCGGTAATAATTGGGATATTTAAAGTCAAATTATCTGCCAATTTAGTTGTTAAATCAGCATCGTTAGGCAACACATGACTTTCAGCTGGAATAAGCAATACATCATCAAAGGTAAAACCTTTTTTCAAAAATTTAGTGTCCCAATTAGACATTCGAAGTTTCCTCTTTTCTTTCTTTTTGAGCTTGACTCTTTTTATATTGTATCTATCATACCATTCTATAAAAATTTGTCAAATATTACAGGGGTAAATAAAAAACTATCTTTTCTTTGAGATAGAAATGATAGTTTCTTGTAAAATAAACTTAGTTAAAGTAATTGAGTCCCATTGCACCTTTAACCTCAGATAGGGTTTGACCTGCTACTTCACGCGCTCTTTCACTACCTT
This sequence comes from Streptococcus mitis, assembly GCF_047464965.1. Taxonomy (GTDB): domain Bacteria; phylum Bacillota; class Bacilli; order Lactobacillales; family Streptococcaceae; genus Streptococcus; species Streptococcus mitis_DU. The sequence goes on along the minus strand of NZ_JASHAT010000001.1, from coordinate 29,804 downwards.
TTTGAAGCATATTATAAACTTCTCCCATATCCTTAGCAAATTCGATACGGCGCTCACGAATAGGACCAAGTTCACGCTCTAATATTTCAAGTAGATAACGCTTGGTCTTCACATCACCAAGACCACCTCGTTGATAATGTTCTTTCATGTCAGCAATTTCTTGAGCATCTTCTGGACGACCAAAAACATCTAGATAATGGAAAACCATATTTCCTTCAATTTTACCTGGATCCTCAACGCGGATATGATCTGGATCTGTATACATACTCATCACTTTTTTACGCAAAGTATCCGCATCATCAGCTAAATAAATACCATTATTGAGTGATTTAGACATTTTAGCATTTCCATCTAAACCAGGCAAACGCCCTGCTCTCTCATTTTCTGGATAAATACCTTCCGGTTCTACCAAGACATCACAGTTATATGCATTGTTAAAAGAACGAACAATTTCACGAGTCTGCTCAATCATTGGTTTCTGATCTGTCCCAACAGGAACATAGTTGGCCTTAAAGGCTGTGATGTCAGCTGCTTGTGCAATTGGATAAACCAAAAATCCTGTCGGAATGCTTTCTCCAAATTCCTTCTGAGCAATTTCTGTCTTGACAGTTGGATTGCGCTCCAAACGTGCTAATGACACTAAATTCATATAATACATAGACAACTCAGCTAATTCTGGAATTTGGCTTTGAATAAAGATAGTTGATTTACTTGGATCCAATCCAACTGCAAGGTAATCCAAAGCTACATTTCCGATAGACTCTACAATGGTTTGAGGGTCTTTAGCATGATCTGTCAAAGCTTGTTGGTCAGCCAAGAACACAAACATATCATACTTATCCTCTTCCTGTAATAATACTCGATTTTTGAGACTTCCAACATAATGTCCAATATGCAATTTTCCTGTTGGACGGTCTCCTGTTAAAATAATGGGTTTAGTCATTTTGTTCTCCTTCGATATAGTCCCTTCAATTATAGCATTTTTTTAATGAAATAACCGTAATTTATCAAAATAAATCAGCCTTGCTATTTACGGATTTGTGTAAAGTATGCTGTAAATTTAATTTACACAAAATTGATAGATAAAAATTTGAATATTTCCGTATTTTCTAGTAGAATAAATATATTACATATATAGGAGAAAAACATTGCTTACAGTATCTGATGTTTCACTACGTTTTAGTGATCGCAAACTTTTTGATGATGTCAATATCAAATTTACAGAAGGAAATACTTACGGATTGATCGGTGCTAATGGTGCCGGAAAATCAACCTTTTTAAAAATTTTAGCTGGAGATATCGAACCTACTACTGGTCACATCTCTCTTGGTCCAGATGAACGTCTCTCTGTTCTTCGTCAAAATCACTTTGACTATGAAGATGAACGTGCCATTGATGTTGTTATCATGGGAAATGAAAAACTTTATAGCATCATGAAAGAGAAAGATGCCATCTACATGAAGGAAGATTTCTCAGACGAAGATGGAGTGCGTGCTGCCGAACTTGAAGGAGAGTTTGCCGAGCTTGGGGGATGGGAAGCAGAAAGTGAAGCCTCTCAACTCCTTCAAAACCTAAATATCCCAGAAGAATTGCACTATCAAAATATGAGCGAATTGGCCAACGGTGAAAAAGTAAAGGTTCTCCTCGCCAAAGCACTTTTTGGTAAACCAGATGTTCTTCTTTTGGACGAGCCGACCAATGGTTTGGATATCCAATCAATTACATGGCTAGAAGACTTCTTGATTGATTTTGATAACACTGTTATCGTAGTATCCCACGACCGTCACTTCTTAAACAAAGTATGTACTCACATGGCCGACCTTGACTTCGGAAAAATCAAACTCTATGTCGGAAACTACGACTTCTGGAAGGAATCTTCTGAACTCGCTGCTAAATTGCTAGCAGACCGTAATGCTAAAGCAGAAGAAAAAATTAAACAATTGCAAGAATTCGTTGCTCGTTTCTCTGCTAACGCTTCTAAATCAAGGCAAGCAACATCACGTAAGAAAATGCTTGATAAGATTGAACTTGAAGAAATTGTACCATCTAGTCGTAAATATCCATTTATCAACTTTAAAGCGGAACGTGAGATTGGTAATGATCTCTTGACAGTAGAAAATCTAACTGTAAAGATTGATGGTGAGACTATTTTAGATAATATCAGCTTTATCTTGCGTCCAGGTGATAAGACAGCACTTATTGGACAAAATGATATCCAAACGACTGCATTAATTCGTGCAATCATGGGAGACATTGACTATGAAGGAACTGTCAAGTGGGGAGTAACTACTAGCCGTTCTTACTTGCCAAAAGATAACTCGGCAGATTTTGCAGGAGGAGAGTCAATCCTTGACTGGTTGCGTCAATTCGCAAGTAAAGAAGAAGATGACAATACTTTCCTACGTGGCTTCCTCGGCCGTATGCTCTTCTCTGGAGATGAGGTTAACAAACCTGTAAATGTCTTGTCAGGGGGAGAAAAAGTTCGTGTCATGCTTTCAAAACTCATGCTCTTAAAATCAAATGTCCTTGTACTTGATGATCCAACCAATCACTTAGACTTGGAATCTATCTCAAGCTTGAATGATGGATTGAAAAACTTTAAAGAATCAATCATCTTTGCCAGCCATGACCACGAGTTTATTCAAACTCTAGCCAACCATATCATTGTTTTGTCTAAAAATGGCGTCATTGACCGTATCGATGAAACCTATGATGAATTCCTAGAGAATGCAGAAGTACAAGCAAAAGTTAAAGAACTTTGGAAAGACTAAAAAAATTCAAAACTCAGTTGGGTTAACCAGCTGAGTTTTCTAACATTTTATGAGGTAACATGAAATTATTTTTTAAAACATATTGGACCTATTTTGTTTCTTTCATCATTCCCATAATCATTATGATAGGAGTATATCTATCTCAAGGTATCTACTGGAATAGCGATACATCTCCACTATTAGGAGATGGGTTTCATCAATACGTTATTTTTGATATAGCTCTAAGAAATATCCTACACGGAAATGGTAGTTTGTTCTACACCTTTACAAGTGGCCTAGGATTGAATTTCTATGCCCTATCTAGTTATTACTTGGGTAGTTTCCTTTCACCACTAGTTTACTTTTTTGATATAACTAATATGCCAGATGCTGTCTATCTGACAACTCTCTTAAAATTTGGATTGATTGGACTGTCAACTTACTTTAGTTTAAATAAACTATTTCAATCGATTCCTAAGCCTTTAAAACTAGCTTTATCTACTTCCTATGCTCTGATGAGTTTCACTGTCAGTCAATTAGAGATAAAAACCTGGCTAGATGTTTTTATCTTGATTCCTTTAATTATAACTGGTTTACAGCTACTCATCACTGAAAAGAAATTCCTATTGTACTTTACAAGTCTGTCAATCTTATTTATCCAAAACTATTATTTTGGCTATATGACAGCATTGTTTCTTATTTTCTGGTATCTCTGTCAAATTTCTTGGGACTTTAAAACCCGAAAATCATCTTTTCTTGATTTCATAATCACCTCCGTTTTAGCTGGTATGGCTAGTTTGATTCTGACTCTTCCTACTCTGTTTGATTTACAGACACATGGGGAAAAATTGACTGAAGTTACAAAGTTTCAAACTGAAAGTAGCTGGTATCTTGATCTTTTTGCTAAGCAATTCATCGGTTCCTTTGATACAACAAAGTATGGGGCCATCCCAATGATTTTTGTTGGACTACTTCCCTTTATTTTGACCATTTTATTTTTTACGCTGAAATCTATTAAGTTTCACGTGAAACTTATCTATGCAATCTTCTTTACATTTCTAATTGCAAGCTTTTATATTGAAGTTCTTGATTTATTTTGGCAAGGCATGCATACTCCAAACATGTTTTTACATCGCTATGCTTGGATTTTCTCTACCTTGTTAATTTACACAGCAGCGGAAGTCTTAAATCGTCTGAAAGAAATTAAAATCTGGAATTTTTTAGTTTCGCTTTTTCTTATAGTAACAGGATTTTTAGCTACCATCTATCTAAAATCGCATTATTCTTTTTTAACAGATTTGAATATTCTGCTTACTCTTGAATTTTTGGTTGTCTATTCGCTTTTACTCCTTGCAGTTATCAAAAAGTTTATCTCTGTAAATCTATTTGCCATTCTAATCTCTTTATTTATAATGGTTGAAATGAGTTTAAATGCTTCATCTCAAATGGACGGAATTGCTAAAGAATGGAGTTTTGCTTCTCGAAGTTCATATAATCGAGATATCCCAGCTATGGAATCTTTCTCAACAGATATTGGAAATCAATTTACTCGTACTGAAAAACTACAAACTCAGACAGGAAATGACAGTATGAAATTCAACTACAATGGAATCTCTCAATTTTCATCTGTTCGAAATCGTTCAGCAAGCTCTACTTTGGATAAACTTGGGTTTAAATCCTCTGGGACTAATCTCAATCTCCGCTATGCAAATAATAGTATTTTGGCTGATAGTTTATTTGGTATCCAGTACAATATCTCAGACAGTCCTATTGATAAGTATGGTTTTAAAGATATCTATCAAAAAGATAATCTTACCCTATATGAAAATCAATACTCTCTTCCGATTGCATTTGCTAGTCAATCTGTTTACAATGATGTCAAGTTCACTGAACACACTCTAGATAATCAGGCCTCGTTTTTAAATCAACTTGCTAACGTCGATTTTGATTATTTTTCTCCAATCCCCTATGAAAAAACTGAAAATACTAATGATTTGACTAGTGTCACAAGTTCTTCAAATGAGGATGCATCAATACAGTATCAAATTGAAGTGCCAGAAAACAGCCAAGTTTATCTTTCTTTCACAAACCTTCACTTTTCTAATGACAAACAAAAAAAGGTTGACATCCTTGTCAATGGGAAAAAGAAAACTTTTACAACTGATAATGTCTTCTCCTTCTTTAATCTAGGCTATACAAAAGAGAAAAAGATTTTCAATATCAATGTTAGTTTCCCTGGAAATTCACAAGTATCATTTGAATCTCCTACCTTCTATCGTTTAGATACCAAAACTTTCACCGAGGCAATTCAAAAAATTAAAGAACAGCCTGTAACAGTATCAACTTCTAAAAACAAAGTTTTTGCTAGATATGATGTCCAACAAGATACATCTATTTTCTTCACCATTCCTTATGACAAAGGTTGGTCTGCCTACCAAGATGGTAAGAAAATAGAAATTAAACAAGCTCAAACTGGTTTTATGAAAGTTGATATTCCTAAAGGGAAAGGAACTATTACACTTTCCTTCATTCCCAATGGTTTTATTACTGGAGCAATCTGTTCCTTTACTTCTCTTTTACTATTTGGAATCTATAATCACAAACGAAAGTCATCTAAGACATAAAAAATCGACCAGTTGGTCGATTTTTTTAATCTTCTTCCATTTTCTTAGGTTGATAGGCTAACATACCTAAACAAATAAATAGTACTAATATAACGGCAAGGAAAATGACTTGATGATGAATATTTCCTGTCATAGAGATTGTTTGTCGTAATCCCGAAACTGAATAACTCATTGGTAACCAAGGATTAATGGCTCTAAAGAAATCATTTGTCAAAGCAAGTGGGTAAGTACCTGCACTTGATGCTAACTGTAATAAAAGCAAAATAAGAGAAAAGAAAGCTCCTATACGGCTATTCCATGTTGTTAAAGCGGTCACCATGGACATGAATACTAAACTTGTTAGGATAATGAGGATAAATGTTCTCATCTCATGATTTGCAGTTAGACCAATAAGATGAACTCCTCCATATACCAAAATTCCTGCTAAAATAGCTATCATACCATTTATTTCAGCTCTAGATTTCAACCAAGACCAACGGCTCTCTGGATGACGTCCTGAAGGCAGCTTCGCAAAGATCATATTTGTTGATATTGCTGCAACAAAAAGAGCAACTGATATCATATAAGGAGCCATTGCAACTCCATTTACAGGAACTTGATCATTGTCTGTTTTTGAAAGATTGAGTGGATTTGACAAAATCTCTGCATTTTGAGATTCCGTAGATGCTGATTTGAGTTGATCACTAGCATTACTTAGTCCTTTTCCTAAAGAAGCAACTCCTATCTGTAAATCTTCCAATCCAGAAGTTAACTTTGTTCCACCTTCTGCAAGTTTCCCAGATCCATCTGCCAATTTATTAGCTCCATTCTCTAATTGAGAAGCACCTGAAAGTAACTGACTGGATTTGTCTGCTAGTTGGCTAGAGCCTGACTGCAATTTATCAACTCCTGCTATCAATTCTTGACTCTTTTGATTCAATTGGTTAGAGCCAGTTGATAATTTTTCAATACCAGACACTAATTCTGGAGTTTTTTCAACTAATTTATCAACTCCTGCTGTCAAGTTAGAAGATTTTTGTGTCAAGGTAGTTGATCCTGAAACTAATTGGTTCAAACTACCTGTCAAGGTGGAATTTTTTTCACTTAGTTGACTTGCGCCCTGAGAAACTTTATCAACACCTGCAGTATATGCATTTACACCTGATGCAATCGACTGACTGGCAGGAACTAATTTACTCGTCACTGCTCCCTGTATTTCTGTTAATCCACTTGACAATCCTGTCAAAGAAGTAGAAGCAAGCGGTAATACTTGATTGGCTTGATTTTTTAATGTTGAAAGATTAGAAGATTGATTTTGTAAGTTTTCTAATCCTCCCTGTAAACCTTGTACTAAAGCTATAATTGACTGAGCCGATTGAATACTATCAGTCGAATTTTGAGATACAGAAGCGCTTATCTCAGCTTGTTGCTCACTTGTCAATGATTGATAAGCTGCTGTTGATTGAATATTGGCTAATGTAGTTGCTTTTTCAGACTGAGCACTTGCTAACATTTGATTAGAAAGAGAAACTATACTTGATAAAACAGAAGACAATTGTTTTGTATCTCCAACATCAATATTTTGAATAGCTTGATTTAACTGATTCAGACCAGAAGATAATTGATTAATTTGATCTTTTTGCCCAGACGAAGCATCTAACTTACTAGAAAGTTGTTGAATTCCTTCACTTAATTGCTCCACACCCATTCGAAGTGTAGCTGATTGACTAGATAACTGATTAGCACCTGTTGCAAGATTTCCCACTCCATTTGTATAGGCACTAACACCAGATGAAAATTGATTAAGACCAGTATTGAGCTGAGAAACACCCCCAGTATAGGCCTCTACACCAGTATATAACTGATTGATTCCCCCTACTAATTCAGGACTTTTAGAAGCTAATTGACCTAATCCGCTATCTAATTTACTTACTGCACCAGTATATGTAACTAAACCACTATTAAAATTCCCTAAGCCAAGATGAAGTTGTTCAACACCAGAAACATAAGCAGATAATCCTTTGGTAAACTGCTCCGTTCCATTTGAAAATGTTAAACTTGAATCTGCTAAAGAGTGTAGGTTAGTAGTCAATGTTTGACTTCCTGTCACTAACTGATTCGCTCCATCAGTTAATTTTTCACTACCAGAAGCTGCTTGATTCATACCATCCTTTAATTCGACCATCTTGTTAAATAAAGCTTTAGTATAGGTCTCAGTTACATTTGTAGAAACATTCTGCTTCAATTGTGTCATCGCAGAATCGCTCATCTTGCTGGCAATAAAACTATGACCACTTGAAGTCTGATAATCGATTTGCATTTGCTCTGGATGATTCGTTAAAATAGAAGCTGCTTTTTCAGATAAATCACTTGGTAAAGTCACTACCATATAGTAATCGCCATCTTCCAATCCCTTCTTTCCTTCATCTTCATCTACGAAATGAAAATCTAAGCTTTTATTTTCTTTTAAATTTGACACCATGTCTTTTCCTATAGCCATGGTATTACCGTTATAGGAAGCTTCTTTATCATTATTGACAACTGCCACAGGTAAGTCAGACACTTTCCCATATGGATCCCACATTGATGACAAAAATATGATATTGTACAGAGCTGGAATAAGAGAAATCCCTATCATGACAATAATAAAGGTTGGTTTTTTAAAAATTGCTTTCCATTCTTTAAACATATCTTCTCCTTTTTTAAATATATTGTCTAAAATTTTGATATAATAGATTATACATTAAAAAATCTAAATTACAAGATAAAAAATCCATTTTTAGACAAACAGTCTAATTTGTTTACAAGGAGGAAATATGCAAGAAAGTAACAAACGCTTAAAAACAAAGCGAACCATTGAAAATGCTATGGTACAATTACTGATGGAACAGCCATTTGATCAAATTTCTACTGTCAAGTTAGCAGACAAAGCCGGAATTAGTCGTTCCAGCTTCTATACTCACTATAAGGATAAGTATGATATGATTGAGCACTATCAAAGCAAGCTATTTCATACATTTGAATATATTTTTCAAAAACATGCTCATCACAAAAGAGACGCTATTTTAGAAGTCTTTGAATATCTAGAGTCAGAACCACTTCTGGCTGCCCTTCTTTCTGAAAATGGGACTAAAGAAATCCAAAATTTCTTACGAAATAAACTTCGTATCATGCTTAGTACGGATTTACAAAAGCGATTTATGCAACTGAATCTCAATACCACTGAATTAGAATATAGTAGCATCTATCTAACTCACGCACTTTTTGGTATCTGCCAAACTTGGATTGCACATGGAAAAAAAGAAAGTCCTCAAGAAATAACAGACTTCCTTATGAAAATGCTTGGTGATACAAATTGATACAAAAAGAGGAACACAGTTGTGTTCCCTTTTATCTATACTCCGCCAGTAGGACTCGAACCTACGACATCATGATTAACAGTCATGCGCTACTACCAACTGAGCTATGGCGGATAAAATAGTCCGTACGGGATTCGAACCCGTGTTACCGCCGTGAAAAGGCGGTGTCTTAACCCCTTGACCAACGGACCTTCTATCTGTAGCAGATATAACCATTATATCAATTTCTTACTAATTGTCAATCACTTTTGAGATTTTTTCTCTAAAATATCTTTTAACTTTCTAATTTTTAACCTTGAAATAGGACAGCGATGATCTTCATAGAAAACAACTTCTAGATTCTTTCGGTCAATTTCTCTGATATTGCCTATATTTACCAAAAATGACTTATGGGGAGAATAAAATCGCTGAGTATGTTTGTCCTTTTCCTGAATATCTGTCATGGTACCGTAAAACTCTTTGGCAAAATTCTTACCAATAATGCGTAATTTATGAGAGACACCTGTCGTTTCAATATACAGAATGTCATGGTAAGGAATTTTTAAATCATTTCCCTTGTAATTGTAGTCAAAATAATCTACCACATCTTCATTTTCAAGTAACATACTCTTCGTGTAGAAGATATTTTGCTCAATTCTCTTCTTAAATAACTCATCATTGATATCCTTATCAACAAAATCTAGGGCTGATACCTGGTATTTATATGTTAGAGTCGCAAACTCTGATCGACTGGTGATAAAGACGATAATAGCGTAAGGATTGTGATGACGAATAAACTGTGCAACTTCAAACCCTTTTTTCTCAATTCCATGAATATCAATATCTAGGAAGTAAAGCTGGTTTACTTCGTCGTTTTCGATATATTCCTTAAACTCACGGACTTTTCCTGTTGTCTTGTATGATATTGGAATATTCGATTCTTTCGAAATTTCATCCAATATTCTCTCTAGTCTCACTTGATGTTCAATAACATCTTCTAAAATTAAAACTTTCATTCAAATTCCCTCTTAAATCTAATGATTTGTCTAAATGTACTGCCTTCCATCTCTGTTTCTAAAATAATATTATTGTACTTATCTAATAATTCTTTCACATTATTTAATCCTACTCCGCGATTTCTTCCCTTAGTAGAGAATCCTAAAGCAAATAGATCTCCAGAAGGAGTCATCGTCATTTTACATGAATTCTGAATCACAATCACTGTTTCAGTTTCCATCTTAATAACTGCTACTTCCATCTGCTTTTTATAACTATCAGCTGATCCTTCGACAGCATTGTTCAATAAAACGCTCATAATACGAACTAAATCCAGCAGGTCTATTGGAAGCTTGGTAATCGTATCTTTTACTTCCAGTGTAAACTCTACACCATTATTTCGAGCATAGACAATTGACTGAGCAACCAAACTTCGTAAAGCTGAATCTTCTATGTTGTTCAAGTCAAAGTAAGTATACTTATCTGAACGCAGTTTGTGATTTGCTTTGACCAAAACTTCATTGTAAACTCTGTCAATTTCCTGTAAATTACCACTGTCAATTGCCATCTGCATGCTGACAAGCATCCCAGCATAATCATGTCGAAACCCACGGATTTCATTATACAGTCCAACAATTTCATCTGTGTAATTCTGTAAATGTTTCTGTTCAAATTTCTTCTGCTTCAAAGCAATCTCTTTTTCCATTTGTTCTTTATGCGAATTCATTGCAAAGAAGGTCAAAAGGAGAGAAATAAAGACAATAGATGATAAAATACTTCCAAAACTATTCAAATGTTTAATCGTACTTACCATATTTGAAACGAAAGATACAATATGGAGCAGTAGTAAGGCAAAAAATACTTTTTTCAAGAAAGGATAAAGGTAGTCCTTGTCAAAATAGGCTAGTTCCAAATGGAAATAATGAATGATTTTTAAGACAACAAAATAGGTCAACGTTGAGATTGCTAAAAAGAATAGGCCATAATATTGTAAAACAAAATTGTCTCCTGTTATAGAGGAGAACGTTACGGACAGAAAGTTATGAGTGCTCTCATATAAAAGAGATAGTAGTAAACTTAGGAATAGTCCTCTATCCCTCTCATACTGTTTGATCCATCGAAAATAGGAATATAATCCCAAAGGAAATAAAAATGTTACAATTCCTAACCCATCTAAAGATAGAAAATAGAAGGGAAGTTCAAGTACTGCTTCTACTAGTAATGTATAAGCACCAAAAACGTATAGTTCCTTTGCTTTTATTTGACCTTTACAAATTAAATGGTAACTGTGACTAAGAATTAGAAAATATAATATAAAATCCACTACTAGGAAAAAATCCATTCTGCTACTCCTTTATCTTCTTCTAAATAAATTAAATAAAGCACCATCTGGTTTCCTCATCTCCCCACCTTGAATCTTTTGCAAGTCTTTTTCCTTCAAGGCTACAAACTGTTCCAATTTAACTGTGTTTTTCATAATAAAATCTCCTCAAATGTTTTTTCTTGTAAGCTAACTTACAAAAACTATTATACAAAATGGAATTTCGTTTTAGATAAAATTCTCTCAACTGTCATTTTTTTATCCCCAAGTGTACTTTTTTAAGAAAAAAGCCGGGAAAATTCCCAGCTTTGCTACTATATTGATCCCAGCAGGATTCGAACCTGCGACCGTTCGCTTAGAAGGCGAATGCTCTATCCAGCTGAGCTATGAGACCTAATACATCTATTCTACCAAAAATTCAATCGAAAGTCAATTTTCTATTTATGATAGGGCGAGCCCTGCTGTATTGTAAAAGCTCGATAGATTTGTTCAACAAGGACTAGTCTCATTAACTGATGGGGCAAGGTTAAGCGACCAAAACTAACAGAAAGATTGGCTCTCTTTTTTACATCCTGTGCTAGTCCCAGACTCCCTCCAATAATAAAAGTAAGAGTAGAAAATCCTTTTATAGAAGCTTCTTCTAATTGCTTACTAAATTCTTCTGAGGAGAAAGTTTTCCCTTCAATGGCTAACACAATAACAAAATCACGGTCACCAACTTTTGATAAAATTCTCTGACCTTCTATTTCTAAAATCTTTTGATTTTCTGATTCACTGGCCTTATCTGGTGTTTTTTCATCTGCTAGCTCTATCATTTCAAGCTTAGCAAATCGAGAAATTCGTTTTGAATACTCTGCAATACCATCTTTTAAATACTTTTCTTTCAGTTTCCCAACTGTTACAACTTTAATTTTCATGATTCTATTCTAACATATTCTCTATTTTTTCACATCTTATTCACAAAATAAAAGGTTAATTTTAGCCGAGAAAATCACAGATTTTTAAAAGTTATCCACAATCTGTGAAAAACTTTTGTGTTTAAGTTATAATTAAGCTAGTCAGTTTATACTTTCAGTAATTTCAAATAAATGGAGGCAAATATGAAACATCTAAAAACATTTTACAAAAAATGGTTTCAATTATTAGTCGTTATCGTCATTAGCTTTATTAGTGGAGCCTTGGGTAGTTTTTCAATAACTCAACTAACTCAAAAAAGTGGTGTAAGTACCTCTAACAACAATAGTACTATTACACAGACTGCATATAAGAACGAAAATTCAACAACACAGGCTGTTAACAAAGTAAAAGATGCTGTTGTTTCTGTTATTACTTATTCGGCAAACAGACAAAATAGCGTATTTGGCAATGATGATGCTGACACAGATTCTCAACAAATCTCTAGTGAAGGATCTGGGGTTATTTATAAAAAGAATGATAAAGAAGCTTATATTGTCACTAATAATCACGTTATAAATGGCGCCAGCAAAGTAGATATTCGTTTATCAGATGGAACTAAAGTACCCGGAGAAATTGTCGGAGCGGACACTTTCTCTGATATTGCTGTCGTCAAAATCTCTTCAGAAAAAGTGACAACAGTAGCTGAATTTGGTGATTCTAGTAAGCTAACCGTAGGAGAAACTGCTATTGCCATTGGTAGCCCATTGGGTTCTGAATATGCAAATACTGTCACTCAGGGTATTGTATCTAGTCTTAATCGAAATGTATCTTTAAAATCTGAAGATGGACAAGCCATTTCTACAAAAGCCATTCAAACTGATACTGCTATTAACCCAGGTAACTCTGGTGGCCCACTAATCAATATTCAAGGACAGGTTATCGGAATTACTTCAAGTAAAATTGCAACAAATGGAGGAACATCTGTAGAAGGTCTTGGTTTTGCAATCCCTGCAAATGATGCTATCAATATTATTGAACAGTTAGAAAAGAACGGAAAAGTGACTCGTCCAGCTTTGGGAATTCAAATGGTCAATCTCTCAAATATTAATACAAGTGATCTTAGAAGACTGAATATTCCAAGCAATGTAACATCTGGTGTAGTTGTTCGTTCTGTGCAAAGTAATATGCCTGCCAATGGTCACCTTGAAAAATACGATGTTATTACAAAAGTAGATGACAAAGACATTGCTTCATCAACAGACTTACAAAGTGCTCTTTACAATCATTCTATCGGAGATACCATTAAAATAACTTACTATCGTAACGGTAAAGAAGAAACTACATCTATTAAACTTGACAAGAGTTCAGGTGATTTAGAATCTTAATTGACATCTATGTAAAGAAAGCTTTACATAAGATAAAAGATGTGTTAGTGTAGAATCATGGAAAAATTTGAAATGATTTCTATCACAGATATACAGAAAAATCCCTATCAACCTCGAAAAGAATTTGATGGAGAAAAACTACATGAACTAGCACAGTCTATCAAAGAAAATGGGGTCATTCAACCGATTATTGTTCGTCAATCTCCTGTTATTGGTTATGAAATCCTTGCAGGAGAGAGACGCTATCGGGCTTCACTTTTAGCTGGTCTAAGGTATATCCCAGCTGTTGTTAAGCAGCTTTCAGATCAAGAGATGATGATCCAATCTATCATTGAAAATTTACAGAGAGAAAATTTAAATCCAATAGAAGAAGCACGCGCCTATGAATCTCTTGTAGAGAAAGGATTTACCCATGCTGAAATTGCAGATAAAATGGGCAAGTCTCGTCCTTATATCAGCAACTCTATTCGCTTGCTGTCCTTGCCAGAACAGATCCTTTCAGAAGTAGAAAATGGCCAACTATCACAAGCCCATGCGCGTTCGCTAGTTGGGTTGAATAAGGAACAACAAGACTATTTCTTTCAACGAATTATAGAAGAAGACATTTCTGTAAGGAAGTTAGAAGCTCTTCTGACAGAGAAAAAACAAAAGAAACTGCAAAAAAATGATTATTTCATACAAAATGAAGAAGAACAGTTAAAAAAAATACTCGGATTAGATGTAGAAATCAAACTGTCTAAAAAAGATAGTGGAAAAATCATTATTGCTTTCTCAAACCAAGAAGAATACAGTAGAATTATCAACAGCCTGAAATAAGGCTGTTCTTTTATTTTTTTATCTCACAAGGTTATCCACTATTTTTTCAAAAAAAAAGCTTCATAAATCAATAGTTTCTGATTTTATCCCCAACCTGTGGATAAAACTTGATAACATTGTGGATTATTTTTCACAGCTTGTGGAAAATTCTTGCTATCTATGGTAAAATAAATCTAGCATTAAACTTTTAAATAGTAAAGGAGGAGAAAGGATTGAAAGAAAAACAATTTTGGAATCGTATATTAGAATTTGCACAAGAAAGACTAACTCGATCCATGTATGATTTCTATGCTATTCAAGCTGAACTCATCAAGGTAGAGGAAAATGTTGCCACTATATTTTTACCACGATCTGAAATGGAAATGGTCTGGGAAAAACAACTAAAAGATATCATTGTAGTAGCTGGTTTTGAGATTTATGATGCTGAAATAACTCCCCACTATATTTTCACAAAACCTCAAGATACGACTATATCACAAGTTGAGGAAGCTACAAATTCAACTCTTTATGACTATAGTTCAAAGTTAGCATCTATTCCCTATTCAGATACTGGATTAAAAGAAAAGTATACCTTTGATAATTTTATCCAAGGGGATGGAAATGTTTGGGCAGTATCAGCCGCTTTGGCTGTCTCTGAAGATTTGGCCTTGACCTATAATCCTCTTTTTATCTATGGAGGACCTGGGCTTGGTAAGACTCACTTACTCAATGCCATTGGGAATGAGATTTTGAAAAATATTCCTGATGCGCGTGTGAAGTACATTCCTGCTGAAAGCTTTATAAACGACTTTCTTGAACATCTGAGACTGGGTGAAATGGATAAGTTCAAAAAAACCTACCGTAGCCTCGATCTCTTGTTAATTGATGATATTCAATCGCTGAGTGGAAAAAAAGTTGCAACTCAGGAAGAATTTTTCAATACTTTCAATGTTCTCCATAACAATCAAAAACAAATTGTTCTGACTAGTGATCGTAGCCCTAAACACTTAGAGGGCCTTGAAGAAAGACTTGTCACGCGCTTTAGCTGGGGCTTGACGCAAAATATCACACCACCTGACTTTGAGACACGTATTGCCATTTTACAAAGCAAAACAGAGAATTTAGACTACCATTTCCAAAGTGATACCCTAGAATACCTAGCTGGTCAATTTGATTCAAACGTCCGAGAACTTGAAGGAGCAATAAACGACATCACTTTAATTGCCAGAGTGAAGAAGATTAAGGATATCACTATCGATATCGCTGCAGAAGCTATTAGAGCTCGAAAACAAGATGTTAGCCAAATCCTCGTCATTCCAATTGATAAAATCCAAACTGAAGTAGGGAACTTCTATGGTGTTAGTGTCAAAGAAATGAAGGGAAGCAGACGCCTTCAAAATATTGTTTTGGCCCGTCAAGTAGCCATGTATTTATCTAGAGAATTAACAGATAATAGTCTTCCAAAAATTGGGAAGGAATTTGGTGGAAAAGATCACACAACAGTCATACATGCCCATGCCAAAATTAAATCTTTGATTGATGAAGACGATAATTTACGTTTAGAAATTGAATCCATCAAAAAGAAAATTAAATAACTTGTGGATAACTTTTACTTTATTATCTTTTTTATCCACATTTTTTAAACAAGCCAAAAAACTTGATATGACTTGTTTAAAGTCTGTTTTCCACAGATTTCACAGACCCTATTATTACTATTATCCTTCTAATACTAAAAATAAATAAAGGAGAATCCATGATTCATTTTTCAATTAATAAAAATTTATTTCTACAAGCCTTAAATACTACTAAGAGAGCTATTAGCTCTAAAAATGCCATTCCTATTTTATCAACCGTAAAAATTGACGTAACCAATGAAGGTGTTACTTTAATTGGTTCAAATGGTCAAATTTCAATTGAAAATTTTATTTCTCAAAAAAATGAAGATGCTGGTTTGTTAATTACTTCTTTAGGTTCGATCCTTCTTGAAGCTTCTTTCTTCATCAATGTTGTATCTAGTCTACCTGATGTGACTCTTGATTTTAAAGAAATTGAACAAAATCAAATTGTTTTAACCAGCGGTAAATCAGAAATTACCCTAAAAGGAAAAGATAGTGAACAATATCCACGAATCCAAGAAATTTCAGCAAGCACTCCTTTGGTTCTTGAAACAAAATTACTCAAGAAAATTATCAATGAAACAGCTTTTGCTGCAAGTACACAAGAAAGTCGTCCAATTTTAACAGGTGTTCATTTTGTATTGAGCCAACACAAAGAGTTAAAAACAGTTGCAACAGACTCTCATCGTCTAAGCCAGAAAAAATTGACTCTTGAAAAAAATAGTGATGATTTTGATGTCGTGATTCCTAGCCGTTCTCTACGCGAATTTTCAGCAGTATTTACAGACGATATTGAAACTGTAGAGATTTTCTTTGCCAACAATCAAATCCTCTTTAGAAGCGAAAATATTAGCTTCTATACTCGTTTGTTAGAAGGTAACTATCCTGATACAGATCGCTTGATTCCGACAGACTTTAACACTACTATTACTTTTGATGTGGTAAACTTACGTCAGTCAATGGAGCGTGCTCGCCTTTTATCAAGTGCGACTCAAAATGGTACTGTGAAGCTTGAAATTAAAGGTGGTATTGTTAGCGCCCATGTTCATTCTCCAGAAGTTGGTAAAGTAAACGAAGAAATCGATACTGATCAGGTGACTGGTGAAGATTTGACTATTAGTTTCAACCCAACTTACTTGATTGATTCTCTTAAGGCTTTAAATAGCGAAAAGGTGACCATTAGCTTTATCTCAGCTGTTCGTCCATTTACTCTTGTGCCAGCAGACACTGATGAAGACTTCATGCAGCTCATTACACCAGTTCGTACAAATTAAGTGAAAGAGGTTGAGCCTGGCTCGCCTCTTTTATGATATAATCGAAAAAGAAAAGGAGAGTAGTATGTATCAAGTTGGAAATTTTGTTGAAATGAAAAAACCACATGCTTGCACCATCAAGTCAACAGGTAAAAAGGCCAATCGTTGGGAAATTACACGTGTAGGAGCAGATATCAAAATTAAATGTAGCAATTGTGACCATGTTGTCATGATGGGGCGCTATGATTTTGATCGAAAAATGAATAAAATTATTGACTGAAACCCCTCAGTTAGAGGGTTAGCAAGTTTTCCCTTTTTGTGTTATAATATTAGGGATTGAAATAAAAACGGAGAATGAGAAAATATGGCTTTAACAGCAGGTATCGTTGGTTTGCCAAACGTTGGTAAATCAACACTATTTAATGCAATTACAAAAGCAGGAGCAGAGGCTGCAAACTATCCATTTGCGACGATTGATCCAAACGTTGGAATGGTTGAGGTTCCAGATGAACGCCTACAAAAATTGACTGAAATGATCACTCCTAAAAAGACAGTTCCAACAACATTTGAATTTACAGATATCGCAGGAATTGTAAAAGGAGCTTCAAAAGGAGAAGGGCTAGGGAATAAATTCTTGGCTAATATCCGTGAAGTAGACGCGATTGTTCACGTAGTTCGTGCTTTTGATGATGAAAATGTGATGCGCGAGCAAGGACGTGAAGACGCCTTTGTAGATCCACTTGCAGATATTGATACTATTAACCTGGAGTTGATTCTTGCTGACTTAGAATCAGTTAATAAGCGTTATGCGCGTGTAGAAAAGATGGCACGTACGCAAAAAGATAAAGAATCAGTAGCTGAGTTTAATGTTCTTCAAAAGATTAAACCAGTCCTAGAAGATGGAAAATCAGCTCGAACTATTGAATTTACAGATGAAGAACAAAAAGTTGTCAAAGGTCTCTTCCTTTTGACGACTAAACCAGTGCTCTATGTTGCCAATGTGGATGAGGATGTTGTTTCAGAACCTGACTCTATCGACTATGTTAAACAAATTCGTGAATTCGCAGCGACAGAAAATGCTGAAGTAGTCGTTATTTCTGCGCGTGCTGAGGAAGAAATTTCTGAGTTAGACGAAGAAGATAAGCAAGAGTTTCTTGAAGCACTTGGTTTGACAGAGTCAGGCGTTGACAAGTTGACTCGTGCAGCTTACCACTTACTTGGATTGGGAACTTACTTCACAGCTGGTGAAAAAGAAGTTCGCGCTTGGACCTTTAAACGTGGTATGAAGGCTCCTCAAGCAGCTGGTATTATCCACTCAGACTTTGAAAAAGGATTTATTCGTGCAGTAACTATGTCATATGAGGATCTAGTGAAATACGGATCTGAAAAGGCTGTAAAAGAAGCTGGACGCTTGCGTGAAGAAGGAAAAGAATATATTGTTCAAGATGGCGATATTATGGAATTCCGCTTTAATGTCTAAAAAAAATTAATGAATAGTGTCAATTAGGTTGGAAAAAAATTCCAACCCTTTTGGCTTTTGAAAGGAAAAATAAATGACCAAATTACTTGTAGGATTAGGAAATCCAGGAGATAAATATTTTGAGACCAAACACAATGTTGGATTTATGTTGATTGACCAACTAGCGAAGAAACAGAATGTCACTTTTACACACGATAAGATATTTCAAGCTGACCTAGCATCCTTTTTCCTAAATGGAGAAAAAATTTATCTTGTCAAACCAACGACATTTATGAATGAAAGTGGAAAAGCGGTTCATGCTTTATTAACTTATTATGGTTTGGATATTGAAGATTTACTCATCATTTACGATGACCTTGACATGGAAGTTGGAAAGATTCGCTTAAGAGCAAAGGGATCCGCAGGTGGTCATAATGGTATCAAGTCTATTATTCAACATATTGGAACCCAGACATTTAATCGTGTTAAGATTGGAATCGGAAGACCTAAAAATGGAATGTCAGTTGTTAACCATGTTTTGAGTAAGTTTGACAAGGATGATTATATTGGTATTTTACAGTCTATTGACAAAGTTGACGATTCTGTAAACTACTATTTACAAGAGAAAAACTTTGAAAAAACGATGCAGAGGTATAACGGATAAATGGTGGCCTTATTAGATTTATTCTCAGAAAATGATCAGATAAAAAAATGGCATCAAAAACTGACAGATAAGAAAAGACAATTAATGTTAGGATTGTCAACTTCTACAAAAGCTTTAGCAATTGCTAGTAGTTTGAGACAGGAAGATAAGATTGTGTTATTGACGTCAACTTATGGAGGAGCAGAAGGACTTGTTAGTGATCTTATATCTGTCTTGGGTGAGGAACTTATCTATCCATTTTTGGTAGATGACTCCCCTATGGTCGAGTTTTTGATGTCTTCACAAGAAAAAATCATTTCACGGGTTGAAGCCTTGCGTTTTTTGACTGATTCATCTAAGAAAGGGATTTTAGTTTGTAATATCGCAGCAAGTCGATTGATTTTACCGTCTCCCAATATATTTAAAGATAGTATTGTAAAAATAACAGTTGGTGAAGAATATGACCAACACGCACTTATCCATCAGTTAAAAGAGATAGGCTATCGAAAAGTTACACAAGTACAAACTCAGGGAGAGTTTAGTATACGAGGAGATATTTTAGATATTTTTGAAATATCCCAGTTAGAACCTTGCCGAATTGAGTTTTTTGGTGATGAAATTGATGGTATTAGGTTATTTGAAGTCGAAACACAATTATCGAAAGAAAATCAGACAGAACTCACTATCTTTCCAGCTAGTGATATGCTTTTGAGAGAAAAGGATTATCAACGAGGACAGTCAGCTTTAGAAAAACAAATTTCAAAAACGTTATCACCGATTTTGAAATCCTATCTAGAAGAAATTCTTTCAAGTTTTCACCAAAAACAAATACATTCAGATTCACGGAAGTTTTTATCTTTGTGCTATGAAAAGACATGGACTGTCTTTGACTATATTGAAAAAGATACCCCAGTATTCTTTGATGATTATCAGAAATTGATGAATCAGTATGAAGTCTTTGAAAGGGAGTTAGCACAATACTTTACAGAAGAATTACAGAACAGTAAAGCATTTTCTGAGATGCAGTATTTTGCAGATACAGAGCAAATCTATAAAAAGCAGAGTCCGGTTACCTTTTTCTCTAATCTGCAAAAGGGGTTAGGCAATCTCAAGTTTGACCAAATTTATCAATTTAATCAATATCCTATGCAGGAGTTTTTCAATCAATTTTCTTTTCTAAAAGAAGAAATTGAGCGATACAAAAAAATGGATTATACTATTATCCTGCAGTCTAGCAATTCAATGGGAAGTAAAACATTGGAGGATGTTTTAGAGGAATACCAGATTAAATTGGATTCTAGAGATAAGTCAAGTGTTTGTAAAGAATCTGTAAACTTAATTGAGGGTAATCTCAGACATGGTTTTCATTTTGTAGATGAAAAGGTTTTATTGATAACTGAACATGAGATTTTTCAAAAGAAATTGAAACGTCGTTTTCGAAGACAACATGTTTCAAACGCAGAGAGATTAAAAGATTACAATGAACTTGAAAAAGGAGATTACGTTGTTCACCATATCCATGGAATTGGTCAATATCTAGGGATTGAAACAATTGAAATCAAAGGGATTCACCGTGATTATGTCAGTGTTCAATACCAAAACGGGGATCAAATCTCTATCCCAGTGGAACAGATTCATCTACTTTCCAAATACGTTTCAAGTGACGGTAAAGCTCCTAAACTCAATAAATTAAATGACGGTCATTTCAAAAAAGCCAAGCAAAAAGTTAAGAACCAGGTAGAGGATATAGCTGACGATTTAATCAAACTTTATTCTGAGCGCAGCCAGTTGAAGGGTTTTGCTTTCTCAGCTGATGATGAGGATCAACATGCTTTTGATGATGCCTTCCCTTATGTTGAAACGGATGATCAACTTCGTAGTGTTGAGGAAATCAAGAGAGATATGCAGGCTTCTCAACCAATGGATCGACTTTTAGTTGGGGATGTTGGTTTTGGAAAGACTGAAGTTGCTATGCGTGCAGCCTTTAAGGCAGTCAATGATCACAAACAGGTTGTCGTTCTAGTTCCGACGACGGTTTTAGCGCAACAGCACTATACGAATTTTAAGGAACGATTCCAAAATTTTGCAGTTAATATTGATGTGTTGAGTCGCTTTAGAAGTAAAAAAGAGCAGACTGAAACACTTGAAAAATTGAAAAAGGGTCAAGTTGATATTCTGATTGGAACACATCGTGTTTTGTCAAAAGATGTTGTGTTTGCTGATTTGGGCTTAATGATTATTGATGAGGAGCAGCGATTTGGTGTCAAGCATAAGGAAACCTTGAAAGAACTGAAAAAACAAGTAGATGTTCTGACCTTGACAGCAACGCCAATTCCTCGTACCCTTCACATGTCTATGCTGGGAATCAGAGATTTGTCTGTTATTGAAACTCCGCCGACTAATCGTTATCCTGTTCAGACCTATGTTTTGGAAAAGAATGATAGTGTGATTCGTGATGCTGTCTTACGTGAAATGGACCGTGGAGGTCAAGTTTACTATCTTTACAATAAAGTTGACACAATTGATCAGAAGGTTTCAGAATTACAGGAGTTGATTCCAGAGGCTTCAATTGGGTATGTTCATGGGCAAATGAGTGAGATTCAGTTAGAAAATACTCTACTAGATTTCATTGAAGGTCAGTATGATATCTTGGTGACAACTACCATTATTGAGACAGGGGTGGACATTCCAAATGCCAATACCTTATTTATTGAAAATGCGGACCATATGGGCTTGTCAACCTTGTATCAGTTAAGAGGAAGGGTCGGTCGTAGTAATCGTATTGCTTATGCCTATCTTATGTATCGTCCAGAAAAATCAATCAGTGAAGTCTCTGAAAAGAGATTAGAAGCAATCAAAGGATTTACAGAATTGGGCTCCGGATTTAAGATTGCGATGCGAGATCTTTCGATTCGTGGAGCAGGAAATCTCCTAGGAAAATCCCAGTCTGGTTTCATTGATTCTGTTGGTTTTGAATTGTATTCGCAGTTATTAGAGGAAGCTATTGCTAAACGAAACGGGAATACTAACACAAGAACCAGAGGGAATGCCGAATTGATTTTACAAATTGATGCTTATCTTCCTGATACTTATATTTCTGACCAACGACATAAGATTGAAATTTATAAAAAAATTCGTCAAATTGACAATCGTGTCAATTATGAAGAGTTACAAGAAGAGCTGATGGACCGCTTTGGAGAATACCCAGATGTGGTAGCCTATCTTTTAGAGATTGGTTTGGTCAAGTCATATTTGGACAAGGTCTTTGTAGAACGTGTGGAAAGAAAAGAAAATAAGATTATAGTTCAATTTGAAAAAGTCACTCAGCGACTGTTCTTGGCTCAAGATTATTTTAAAGCTTTATCCGCAACGAACTTAAAAGCAGCCATAGCTGAGAATAAAGGATTAATGGAAGTAGTATTCGATGTTCGAAACAAGAAGGACTATGAAATTTTAGAAGGTCTGCTGATTTTTGGAGAAAGTTTATTAGAGATAAAAGAGTTGAAAGATGGCAATTCCCTATAACATTTTTCTTCTATAAAAGAGATAAAAATGGTACAATAATAATTTGAGGTAATAAAAATGAGATTAGACAAATATTTAAAAGTATCACGAATTATCAAGCGTCGTACAGTCGCAAAGGAAGTAGCAGATAAAGGTAGAATAAAGGTAAATGGAATTTTGGCTAAAAGTTCAACAGATTTGAAAGTTGATGACCAAGTTGAAATTCGTTTTGGCAATAAGTTGCTACTTGTAAAAGTACTGGAGATGAAAGATAGTACAAAAAAAGAAGATGCAGCAGGCATGTATGAAATTATCAGTGAAACACGGGTAGAAGAAGATGTCTAAGAATATTGTACAATTGAATAATTCTTTTATTCAAAACGAGCACCAACGTCGTCGCTATCTGATGAAGGAACGACAAAAACGGAATCGTTTCATGGGTTGGGTTCTGATTTTGATGATTTTATTGTTCATTTTACCAACTTATAATCTTGCTCAAAGCTATCACCAATTACTCCAAAGACGTCAACAATTATCAGACTTGCAAACTCAGTATCAAACCTTGAGTGATGAAAAGGAGAAGGAGACAGCTTTTGCTACAAAGTTGAAAGATGAAGATTACGCCGCTAAATATATGCGTGCAAAATATTATTATTCTAAGAATCGGGAAGCTGTTTACACGATTCCTGACTTGCTTCCAAGGTGATAAAATGGAAAATTTATTAGATGTAATAGAGCAATTTTTGAGTCTATCGGATGAAAAGCTGGAAGAGTTAGTTGATAAAAATCAATTATTGCGTTTACAAGAAGAAAAGGAAAGGAAGAATGCGTAAGTTCTTAATTATTTTGTTGCTACCTAGTTTTTTGACCATTTCAAAAGTTGTTAGCACAGAAAAAGAAGTAGTCTATACTTCGAAAGAAATTTATTACCTTTCACAATCTGACTTTGGTATTTATTTTAGAGAAAAGCTAAGTTCTCCTATGGTTTATGGAGAAGTTCCTGTTTATGCGAATGAAGATTTAGTTGTAGAATCTGGAAAATTAACTCCAAAAACAAGTTTCCAAATAACTGAGTGGCGTTTAAATAAACAAGGAATTCCAGTGTTTAAGTTATCCAACAATCAATTTATAGCTGCGGACAAACGATTTTTATACGATCAGTCAGAGGTAACCCCAACAATAAAAAAAGTATGGTTAGAATCTGATTTTAAATTGTATAACAGTCCTTATGATTTAAAAGAAGTGAAATCATCCTTATCAGCTTATTCGCAGGTATCACTCGACAAGACAATGTTTGTAGAAGGAAGAGAATTTTTACATATTGATCAGGCTGGATGGGTAGATAAAGAATCAACTTCTGAAGAAGATAATCGGATGGGTAAAGTCCAAGAAATGTTATCGGAAAAATATCAAAAAGATTCTTTCTCGATTTATGTTAAGCAACTGACTACTGGAAAAGAAGCTGGTATTAATCAAGATGAAAAGATGTATGCGGCTAGTGTTTTAAAACTCCCTTATCTCTACTATACGCAAGAAAAAATAAATGAGGGTCTGTATCAGTTAGATACGACTGTAAAATACGTATCAGCAGTTAATGATTTTCCAGGTTCTTATAAACCAGAGGGAAGTGGTAGTCTTCCTAAAAAAGAAGATAATAAAGAATATTCTCTAAAAGATTTAATTACGAAAGTATCAAAAGAATCGGATAATGTAGCTCATAATCTATTGGGATATTACATTTCAAACCAATCTGATGCCACATTCAAATCCAAGATGTCTGCTATTATGGGAGATGATTGGGATTCCAAAGAAAAATTGATTTCTTCTAAGATGGCTGGGAAGGTTATGGAGGCAATTTATAATCAAAATGGATTTGTATTGGAGTCTTTGACTAAAACAGATTTTGATAATGAGAGAATTGCCAAAGGTGTTTCTGTTAAAGTAGCTCATAAAATTGGAGATGCGGATGAATTTAAGCATGATACAGGTGTTGTCTATGCAGATTCTCCATTTATTCTTTCTATTTTCACTAAAAATTCTGATTATGATACGATTTCTAAGATAGCCAAAGATGTTTATGAGGTTCTAAAATGAGGGAACAAGATTTTTTAAATCATTTTCTCAAGAAGGGATATTTCAAAAAGCATGCTAAGGTGGTTCTAGCTCTTTCTGGTGGATTAGATTCTATGTTTCTATTTAAGGTGTTATCTACGTATCAAAAAGAGTTAGAAATTGAATTGATTCTAGCTCATGTGAATCATAAGCAGAGAGTAGAATCAGATTGGGAAGAACAGGAATTAAGGAAGTTAGCTGCTGAAGCAGAGCTTCCTATTTATATCAGCAATTTTTCAGGAGAATTTTCAGAAGCGCGTGCACGAAATTTTCGTTATGATTTTTTTCAAGAGGTCATGAAAAAGACAGGTGCGACAGCCTTAGTCACTGCCCACCATGCTGATGATCAGGTGGAAACGATTTTGATGCGCTTGATTCGAGGAACTCGTTTGCGCTATCTATCAGGAATTAAGGAGAAGCAAGTAGTCGGAGAGATAGAAATCATTCGTCCCTTCTTGCATTTTCAGAAAAAAGACTTCCTATCAATTTTTCATTTTGAAGATACATCAAATAAGGAAAATCATTATTTTCGCAATCGTATTCGAAACTCATACTTACCAGAATTAGAAAAAGAAAATCCTAGATTTAGAGAT
Source organism: Streptococcus mitis (assembly GCF_047464965.1). Taxonomy (GTDB): domain Bacteria; phylum Bacillota; class Bacilli; order Lactobacillales; family Streptococcaceae; genus Streptococcus; species Streptococcus mitis_DU. Next base: position 4,539 of record NZ_JASHAT010000001.1, on the reverse strand, counting down.
GCAATCTTAAGTATCGGTAATGAAATTTTAGATTATGACTTAGCTATAGCTGAATTATCAAAAAATATTGATGTAGAAAATTTATATCAGCTATTGTCTTACTCTGAGTCGACACAAAGAGTTTTACTTCAAACTTATCTGAATCATTTTCCAGATTTGAATCTTACAAAAGCTCAGTTTGAAGAAGTTAGACAAATTTTAAAAACTAAAAGCCAGTATCGTCATCCGCTTAAAAATGGTTATGAATTAGTAAAAGAGTATCAACAGTTTCGGATTTGTAAAATCAGTCCTCAGTCTGATGAAAAGGAAGATGAACTTGTGTTACACTATCAAAATCAGGTATCTTATCAAGGATATTTATTTTCCTTTGGACTTCCTTTAGATGGTGAATTAATTCAGCAGGTACCTGTTTCACGGGAAACATCAGTACACATTCGTCATCGGAAAACAGGAGATTTTTTGATTCAAAATGGGCATAGAAAAAAACTCAGACGTCTATTTATTGATTTGAAAATCCCTATGGAAAAGCGAAAATCAGCTCTGATTATTGAGCAATTTGGTGAAATTGTCTCAATTTTGGGAATTGCGACCAGTAATTTGAGTAAAAACACGAAAAATGATATAATGAACACTGTACTTTATATAGAAAAAATAGATAGGTAAAAAAATGTTAGAAAACGATATTAAAAAAATCCTCGTTTCACACGATGAAATTACAGAAGCTGCTAAAAAATTAGGTGCTCAATTAACTAAAGACTATGCAGGAAAAAATCCAATCTTAGTTGGGATTTTAAAAGGATCTATTCCTTTTATGGCTGAATTAGTCAAACATATCGACACACATATTGAAATGGACTTCATGATGGTTTCTAGCTATCATGGTGGAACAGCAAGTAGCGGTGTCATCAATATCAAGCAAGATGTAACTCAAGACATCAAAGGAAGACATGTTTTATTTGTAGAAGATATCATTGATACAGGTCAAACTTTGAAGAATTTGCGAGATATGTTTATTGCAAGAGAAGCAGCTTCTGTTCACATTGCAACCTTGTTGGATAAACCAGAAGGACGTATTGTAGAAATTGAGGCTGACTATACCTGCTTTACTATTCCAAATGAGTTTGTAGTAGGTTATGGGTTAGACTACAAAGAAAATTATCGTAACCTTCCTTATGTTGGAGTATTGAAAGAAGAAGTATATTCAAATTAGAAAGAACAATTTTTAATGAAAAAACAAAATAATGGTTTAATTAAAAATCCTTTTCTATGGTTATTACTTATTTTTCTCCTAGTTACAGGTTACCAGTATTTTAGTACAGGTAGTGTTGCAGGGAAAAGTGAGCAGATTAATTATACAGAATTGGTAAAAGAAATTACCGATGACAATGTAAAAGAATTGACTTACCAACCAAATGGTAGTGTTATCGAAGTTTCGGGTGTCTATAAAAATCCTAAAACAAGTAAAGAAGAAACAGGAATTCAGTTCTTTTCTCCTTCTGCCATAACAGTAGAGAAATTTTCAAGTATTATTCTTCCTTCAGATACTACAGTATCCGAATTGCAAAAACTTGCTTCTGACCATAAAGCGGAAGTAACTGTTAAGCATGAAAGTTCAAGTGGTATGTGGATTAATATTCTTGTATCCATTGTGCCATTCGGTATTCTTTTCTTCTTCCTATTCTCTATGATGGGAAATATGGGAGGAAATAATAGTCGTAACCCAATGAGTTTTGGACGTAGCAAGGCCAAAGCTGCAAATAAAGAAGATATTAAAGTCAGATTTTCAGATGTTGCTGGAGCTGAGGAAGAAAAACAAGAATTAGTTGAAGTCGTTGAATTCTTAAAAGATCCAAAACGATTTACAAAACTTGGAGCCCGTATTCCAGCAGGTGTTCTTTTGGAGGGACCTCCGGGAACAGGTAAAACTTTGCTTGCTAAGGCAGTAGCCGGAGAAGCTGGTGTTCCATTCTTTAGTATCTCAGGTTCTGACTTTGTAGAAATGTTTGTCGGAGTTGGAGCTAGTCGTGTTCGTTCTCTTTTTGAAGATGCCAAAAAAGCAGCACCAGCTATCATCTTTATCGATGAAATTGATGCTGTTGGTCGTCAACGTGGAGTCGGTCTCGGCGGAGGAAATGACGAACGTGAACAAACCTTGAACCAACTTTTGATTGAGATGGATGGTTTTGAGGGAAATGAAGGGATTATTGTCATCGCTGCGACAAACCGTTCCGATGTACTTGACCCTGCTCTCTTGCGTCCAGGACGTTTTGATAGAAAAGTATTGGTTGGCCGTCCTGATGTTAAGGGTCGAGAAGCAATCTTGAAAGTGCACGCTAAAAATAAACCTTTGGCAGACGATGTTGATTTGAAATTAGTGGCCCAACAAACCCCAGGTTTTGTTGGAGCAGATTTAGAGAATGTCTTGAATGAAGCTGCTCTAGTTGCTGCTCGTCGCAATAAATCGATAATTGATGCTTCAGATATTGATGAAGCAGAAGACAGAGTTATTGCTGGTCCTTCTAAGAAAGATAAGACAGTTTCACAAAAAGAACGTGAATTGGTTGCCTACCATGAGGCTGGACATACAATTGTTGGCCTAGTCTTATCGAATGCCCGTGTTGTTCATAAGGTTACAATTGTACCAAGAGGTCGTGCAGGTGGTTACATGATTGCACTTCCTAAGGAAGATCAAATGCTTCTATCTAAAGAAGATATGAAAGAGCAATTGGCTGGCTTGATGGGTGGACGTGTAGCTGAAGAAATTATCTTTAACGTCCAAACTACAGGAGCTTCAAACGACTTTGAACAAGCGACACAAATGGCGCGTGCAATGGTTACAGAGTACGGGATGAGTGAAAAACTTGGTCCAGTTCAATATGAAGGAAATCATGCCATGTTTGGTGCACAAAGTCCTCAAAAATCAATTTCAGAACAAACAGCTTATGAAATTGACGAAGAGGTTCGTTCATTATTGAATGAAGCACGAAATAAAGCTGCTGAAATTATTCAGTCAAATCGTGAAACTCACAAGTTGATTGCAGAAGCACTATTGAAATACGAAACATTGGATAGTACACAAATTAAATCTCTTTATGAAACAGGAAAGATGCCTGAAACAGTAGAAGAGGAATCTCATGCACTATCTTATGATGAAGTAAAGTCAAAAATGAATGATGAAAAATAACCCAAAGAGAGGCACTGCCTCTCTTTTTTGTGCAGTTGAGGAGGTAAAGGGTGCAGAATGGGTGAAATGGGAGAAAAGTGTTTCTGAATCTGTTAGACTGTATCTAGAAAGGGGAACGTTATGTTTAAAGAATTATATGAAGAAGTCCAGGGGATTGTATATAAGTGTAGAAATGAATATCATCTCCATTTATGGGAGCTATCAGATTGGGACCAAGAGGGAATGATTTGCTTACATGAATTGATTAGTAGAGAAGAAGGAATAGTAGAAGATATCCCACGCTTACGTAAATACTTCAAAACTAAATTCCGTAATCGGATCCTAGACTATATCCGTAAGCAGGAAAGCCAGAAGCGTAGATATGATAAAGAACCCTATGAAGAAGTAGGTGAGATTAGTCATCGTATCAGTGAGGGAGGTATGTGGCTAGATGAGTATTATCTCTTTCATGAGACACTAAGAGATTATAGAAACAAACAAAGTAAAGACAAACAAGAAGAGTTAGAACGCGTCTTAAGACATGAACGCTTCCGAGGGCGTCAAAGAGTATTGAGAGACTTACGTATTGTGTTTAAGGAGTTTGATATCCGTACTCATTAGGGAGTCATACAAAAAAACATAAAAAGTTTAAAAAAGTTGTTGACAAGTCAGAAAAAGTCTGTATAATAGTAAGAGTTGAAAATAACAGCTCAGGTCCGTTGGTCAAGGGGTTAAGACACCGCCTTTTCACGGCGGTAACACGGGTTCGAATCCCGTACGGACTATGGTATGTTGCGGTTGAGGCACTTGATGAAAAAAGATTAAAAAAGTTTCAAAAAAGTGTTGACAAGCGAAAGCGACTGTGATATACTAATATAGTTGTCACTTGAGAGAAGCAAGTGACAAAGACCTTTGAAAACTGAACAAGACGAACCAATGTGCAGGGCACTACAACTAAGGTTGTAGTACTGAACAATGAAAAAAACAATAAATCTGTCAGTGACAGAAATGAGTGAGAACTCAAACTTTTAATGAGAGTTTGATCCTGGCTCAGGACGAACGCTGGCGGCGTGCCTAATACATGCAAGTAGAACGCTGAAGGAGGAGCTTGCTTCTCCGGATGAGTTGCGAACGGGTGAGTAACGCGTAGGTAACCTGCCTGGTAGCGGGGGATAACTATTGGAAACGATAGCTAATACCGCATAAGAGTAGATGTTGCATGACATTTGCTTAAAAGGTGCAATTGCATCACTACCAGATGGACCTGCGTTGTATTAGCTAGTTGGTGGGGTAACGGCTCACCAAGGCGACGATACATAGCCGACCTGAGAGGGTGATCGGCCACACTGGGACTGAGACACGGCCCAGACTCCTAC